>CASPVX010000013.1 GCA_949425575.1 uncultured Bacilli bacterium | reverse complement strand
ATTAATTAAATTAATTTTTGAAAGTAATTCTTTTGTTTCATTTATATTAGAACACTGACTCAAGATCCAAGGTATAAATTCAAATGGTGTTATGTTGTCTTTTCCTTCCATTTCTTCTTTATAATCAGCATATTCTGGAAAGTTAAGTCCAGCCATACCTAAACCTTTTTCATTAATTGCATCATAATATAATGGATAATTATCAACCACATATGCCATACCTATAATTGCATAGTGTTTTTTTATTATGTTCTTTTTCTTAAATACAAATGGAAAATTACGTGGTGTAATTGTAACTGTCTGATTATAAGAATAATTTAAGTCTAAATTTCGTCCAAAATAATGATCCTTTGTATAATAAGTTGCTGCTGTGCACATTTTAATTCCTCCTTAAAAAAAATAATACAATTTTTTTCTAATTAAATTGTATTATTTTATCAAGGTTAAAATGTGCCAAAAATAAGTTAAATTATGTGATTTAATATTCTCTATATACAATTCTTTCCATATCATCATTAGTAATTTCTTTATTAATAATTATTTTTTTAATTGGTCTAGCTAAAATATTATAATCATTTAAATTTGATATAGGTATCCACTCAAAAGTTCCATTACTATCTATTGATTTAAAATTATTAGGTATTTCACTTTCATTAATACTAGTTAAATAGTAAAAACCAATTTCATGATACTTACCATTTGGAATTTTTAAAAACATCTCAGCTACATATTTTAATCTTAATTTCGCTTTTAAATTTAATTCTTCTTTTAATTCTCTTTTAATGGCATTATCACTATTTTCAAAAACATCAATTCTTCCACCTGGAAATAAATATAAATTTTCTTTTTGCTTTTCCAATAAAATTTTTGTTTTATCTTCATTATATATAATAGCCCCTACTCTTACACCAAAACGAAGGCCATCGTCTTTAATTGTAATTACCATAACAATATCTCCTAATCACTAATTCTTATATTAACTCCATCTACTTTTTTATATACTCTTTTAACATTTTTATTCATTTTATTTTCTATTTCATCGTTTAAATCAAAACCCAACATTTCTGAAAGGCCCATTAAATAAATTGCAATATCTGCAAGTTCCTCACCTAAATCATCCTTCTTTTTTCTATATGCTTCATAAGCTTCACCTACTTCTCCATACAATAAACAAAACTCTTTTTCTACATTAGTAGTATTAAAACCTTTATTAATTTTATTTTGCCAAATTTCTTTTTGCTTTTCTTTCAAATCCATAATCTAATCCTCCTTTGCTCTTTCTTCCTTTAATTTTTCCCTAATAAAATCTGGGTATAAACATTCATTATAATAAGCCATACTATCATTTAAACAAATAACTGCATCCATATCTTCATCTGGAATAGTCTGTGCTACAAATTGTGGCCATTCTAAATCACGGAATTCATAATCCGAAACAAAAACTAAAATTCTTTTTCCACCAAATGTGTCGCTGCCAACGAAGAAAACTTTATTTTTATATTGTTTGTTAAGTTCTGAAACGAGCTTATTTTCTATCTGTGCTGATAATTTCATAAATTCATCTGATGGCACAATATCTTCTTTTCCATCACTATATGTTAGCTCTACACAATAAGTATGCTTGTAGTTAATATTTTCAAATGAAACATCGACTCTTATTAACCGTATCCAACCTTCATAAATACCTTTCCATAACATCCAATCTTCTTTTTTTCTTTTTTGTTTAAACATTTTTCCCTTTCCTCTTTTTATTAACTAAAACTATTTTCGGATTTTTATTTAACAAATAATCACTTAAATTTTTAAATTCATCCATCACAAGGCAAGTTGACCAAGTAAGCACTTCAAATTCTTTTCCATTTTTTAAAATAATATGCACATATTCATCAATGCTATCTTCAGCGGCGCTATTCGAAAATTTAATTTCTGTAAATATTTTATCTATATTTGAATAATTAAAACAAAAAACTTTTCTTTTATATACAATGATCATATAAATATCTGTCAAAAAATAATTTCTTTCGTTCCAAAATTCTATATTTCCAATTTTATTTATTAAATGATTTTGAATTAAGTATTTTTTAATTTTTTTTAAATTAAAGTATGCCTCTACTTTAGCAGCTGAAAAAAGAATCATTATTAATGTAAAAAACAAATAAACATAACAATGAGTTTTTATAGATATAAAAAGTAATAAGAAAAATAAAATTATTGTAATAACGAAATAAACAACAATATCACTTTTTGAAATCAAAATATAATCTTTTAATGTTTTCCTTTTTTCTATCATTATTAATACACCTTAATTCCTTTTCTTATTATAACACAAAAAACATCATTAAAAGATGCTTTCAAATATTATAATTTAATTGTACTATTTATTAACTTTTTCATATCTTCTTTTGTTGGTTCTTGTCCACTAATAATTTTATCGATACAATTATATAAAATTCTTAAACAAAGTTTATCGTTACCACTCATATTAATAAATTTTAAACTCACAGGATAACTAGAGTCCATATATAAATTAAGTTCTGCTTTATCATTATTAAATGTAACTGATGGAATTGATATTGATTTATATGAAATTGTATAAATATGTTTTGCATTACCATCATTATCAAATAAAACTATCTTATGATTCGTAAAAACACCATAGTCTCTTTTTGTTTTATATGATACTAATATTTCTTCATCTTTAATATATTGTTTTACATAACCAGGAATATCTCCTCTACCTACTATTCCTGAAAAATAAAATGGTTTTGTAATATTTCTAAATTTTGTCATTCTTTCACCCCATAAGTATGTTTCTCAATTTATTATACTTTATTTAAACCCTCTAAATCAAATAAGTTTAAGAAAATTTTACCATGTCCTTTATGAAGCTGTTCATTTTTTATCATTTCTTTTATTTCATCTTTACTCATTATCTATATTTTTTGTATCAATTATAAACTTATCAAAATCTGATTCAAATAATTTATCTTGAATAACTCTATACTTTTCAAATTCTGATAATGCTTTTTCAGTTGCAATTTGATGTGATATTTTACCAGCATCTTTTAATACATCTAAATCATCACCTAATAGAAATTTATCTATACGAGTACTCCAATCTTCCATTGTCATAGCTATATGCCTTCTAGCTCTGTTTTCTGCTAAATCTAGGAACGCTGATACAATAAGTTCCATACTTCTTAATTCATCTTTTGATAAATAGTTTTTAGCAATTACAACATCAGACCCTATTATTTTTCCATTAGGAGAATTTTTCCAATTTGTAAGTCCCATATGTTCTTTTTCAGCATCAGCACGATTATATATGAGTTCTGATGCAGTTTGATGAGATACTGCATAGTGCATCTTGTTTTGAACTTTTTTGAAGAATTCCATTGTTGTAGGTGACTTAGGATCATAATCTACACTAGTAGCATAAATATCTGTAATCTTTTGATAAAATCTTCTTTCAGATAATCTTATTTCTCTAATTTCTTCTAGTAACTTTTCAAAATAGTCTTTATCTATGAATGAACCATTTTTCATTCGCTCTTTATCCAAAACATATCCTTGGATAGTAAATGTTTTAAGCACATTAGTTGCCCATCTTCTAAATTGTGTTGCTCTTATAGAGTTTACTCTATACCCAACTGAAATAATAGCATCTAAATTGTAGAATTTTACTTTATATCTTTTTCCATCTGTTGCAGTTGCCGAGGATTTCTCGGTAACTGATTTTTCATCTAATTCGTTATTTTTAAAGATGTTTTTTAAATGTAGGGAAATATTATCTGTACTGCAGTCAAATAACTCGGCCATTGCTTTTTGTGTCATCCATAAATTTTCGTTTTCATATCTTACTTGTATTCCTTGCTCTTTTTCTTTAACTTTAAAAGTAAGAAACTCCTCAACACTACTTCTAACCATTAAATCTTTTGCCATGGCTATCACCACCTTTATAACACCTAATATAATTATACTATTTAAAACCTTATTTGTAAACAAACGTTTGTGTTTAACCGAAATATATTTTAATTAATTCTATATAAATAAAAGTCCTTGAAAAACAAGGACTAATAATCAAATGGAGCAAGTGACCGGAATCGAACCGGCATCCTAGCCTTGGCAAGAGATTTTTCCAAAATAAAAAAACGGCCATTATCCCAATAATTTAAAGGGATTTTGACCGTTTTTAATTATTTTAAATTGTACTGAAATTAAACTAAATTTAAACAAATTAAACAAAAATTAGTGATTTTGGTACATGAATTGGTACATGGAATTTAAAGAATATCTTTATAAATAAACTCTTTATGTTTAAAAGATTCTACCCCACCTTCTAAATAGTTAATTATATGTTTTTTTATGTTTTTTTCGTTTGGATATCCTGTAGCCTGTATCCATCCATATTTATTATCCGATTTCATTACTATTACTTGTTCAGCCTTTGCATTTGTTACTATTGTAGAACTATGTGTAGCTATAATTACCTGTCTTTTGGATTTTATTTCTTTTAGTTTTTGTACTAAATTTTTATAAATATATTGATTATCTAAATTATCTTCTGGCTGATCAATAATTAAAGGACTATAATCATTTGAAAAATCACTATACCCTAAAACGAAAGATAACATTGCCACCACTTTTTGTCCTAAAGATAATTCTTTTATATCTTTATATATAGGTTTAGAATTGTTTTGTGCTTTATTATTAATATTAAACTCTAAACTAAAACTTTCAATGTCTTTAATATAATCGTTTAAATACTTTATAATATCTAGAATATTTTCATCTAAAAAGTCATTTATAATATCATCTATTAATGATTTTTCTTCTGCTTTTTTTATAAATTTTATTTCTTTTTCAATCATTATTTTACTTTTTTCTTCTAAATAATTTGAGATAGGAAAACTACTTTCCAACTTGTCAATATCTTTATTGATAAATAATAATAAACTTTTCTCTATACCATATTTTTCAATTATACTTTCAATATAATCTACAACACTTTGTGTTGATATATTTTTCTTTTTGTAATAATAGTTTTTATTAATAGGATATTTTTTATTATATAATTGTTTAACATCAAGAGTATTGCAATTTTGATTATCTTGTTTATAAATTATCCTTAAAATATTTTCTTGTTTTTTATTAAACTCATTTATAATGTTTTCTACTTCTTGTTTTCTTAAATCTTTAACACTAGTTACACTTTCCAAGGTTTTTTGCAATGCTTGTAATGTTTTTCCACGAATAGTACAATTTAATGAAGATAAAGTTTTATTTTTAAATAGGGTCTCATAAATATATTTATTAATATCATCACTACACGATGTGGCGACAAGCTCATTTACTGAATATGCAGTATTAAATACATCATCCAAATATTTTCTTTTGTCATTTACTGTTTTATATTTTAATATATTGTTGACTTTTCGCAATTCATAAACAAATATATATTTGTGTAGTAATGTCTGTTTGATTTTGTAACTATTAAATGTTATTTTTTGATGATAATCATATTTGTTAGTCTCAAATGCTTGTAATATACTATCATCGTCATATTCTTTTTGCGGATTATTTACTTTAATCATATATTCCTTGTTTTTCAATTCAAACAAAATCCAAATAGAATTATATTTACAAATTAATTCTAAAATCTTTTCGTTTTTGATTTTTTGTTGTATAGCATATTCAATAATATTAATAACTGTACTCTTTCCAGTTCCCCGTCCACCAATAAAACAATTTAAATATTCTGAAAAAGATAGGCAAAATGAAAAGTTATTTTTCTCTTTTCCTTTTAAAAAACCTTTTTTTAAATGATTCTTTATTAATATTCCCTTAATATATTTGGATGGCGTAGTAGGAGCTTTATATTCAATACTAATATTAGAGTCTCTTAAACAATTTAAAATCATATTAAAATTGCGTTTTTCTCCTTTTAACCAAAAGAAATTTGAACCTATTTCATCTAAACAATGTGAATCTTCATCTATAACAAAGCAAAACTCTTTATCAGTATAATCTTTAATTCTCTTAGCAGTTATATCCATGTTATGCCTGTCAGCTAATCCGATTATGTTCAATTGGCCTATATTAAACAAACGCTTTCTATAAGCATTATTTAAAAATTTTGCATTTTTAAAAAAATCAGAATTGTCAAAATGTGCTATATAGGAAGTTCCATTTAATTTATCTATATCTTCGATTACCTGTAGACTAGTCAAATATGTTCCATCTTTTTCACTCATTATTGTTTTTGTTAGCCAACTATTAATTTTTTGTATTATATTTTTATCCTCATTATTGAAAATACCAACAACATGGATTTTATCTGCACAGCTAATTTCTATCCCTAGAATTACTTCAGTATATACATTTTGTCTAATTTGTTTATTTAATAATTCTATTGCTTTTTTTAATTTTTCATACCCATTAATATTATTATGATCAGATATGACAACTATTTCTATATTCTCATCTGCTAGTTTTTTAGCAATCAGTAAATAGGTTAAAAACTCTTTTTGAGAATCAAAAAGTTGAAAGTTTTCATTTTTTTCAAATTTTAAATTAATTTCTTTTAAAAATGGAAATTGTAAATATGCATACTGCAAAATAAGTGTTTCTGCACATTCTTGATAAAGGCATTTTGTTGAGTCACTTATTATGAATTGATAATCATGCGATGCTGGGGTATGCAAGTGAAAAATAGTTTTATGATATTTCCCAAATTTTTTCTTATCAGATGTTATTTGTTCATAAACAGTTTTTAATTCATGATTTGCTGTATTAAAACTCATAATATAATCATCTCATTTCATTTTTAATTATACCATGAAATATAATTTTAAAAAAGATGACACAATAAAAAACGAGGTTTAATTTTTATGTACTATTATCAAATTTTCAATCCCATCTCACAATCTAACTTATCAATCCTAATTCCCCTATAAACAGGAGTATAGCCATTAAGAATAATTTTAATATCTTCTTCTGATAATTTATTATCAATTTTAAGTAATGTTTCAAATATAGGAAAGAGTTCAAATAAATAATTTTGAACTCTTTTTAATTCTATATTATAATTTTCATCAGTAATAAGACTATCTGTTACTTCTTCTAAAAAAGAATTAAGTTTTCTTTTATTATTAAATCTATCAGTACAAATAAAATATAAATCATATAATTGTAATCCACACCAATCATAAAATGTTCTTTCATATTCTTCTACTAATTTTTTATCAGCTGACAAATTACTATGAGTATAAATATATATTGTTGTTTCTGATTTATAACGTCTATACTATATGAAATAGATATAGTTATAAAATGCAACTAGATATAATTGATAAATTATTACTTTTTGATATCATATCTTAATATTGCTGTTATATTAGATATTACTATGCAAATTACAGATAATAAATTTCCATATGCCATAAAACAAACATAATATGGTATCCATAGCGAAACACTAGTTAAATTTATAATTCTTAAACGTTTTTCATTTGGTTGCAATATTGTAATTGTATGCAAGATTGTCGATATTAAAGGTAATATATCAATAATAGATGAATAAGAATAAATACCGCATATAAAAGCAATCACTATATATAATATAACATGGAATTTACTGATTTTGATTTTCTTTATATCGAATATATAATTTATAAGCACTTGTATTACAAAAACTAGTTGCAATATAAAACCTGAATATGCATGTAGTAATAATAAAGCAGTAAAACTAGTTATTCCCCCAAAAACCATAGACAATAAAATATTTTTCTTTGTTTTGCATTGTAATCCAATTACATTAATAATACAAGATAAAATAGAAAGAACTTGTGCGACTAAAAACATTATAAATTTCCCCCTAACTTATTTTTTAATAATTCAATAATATCATAAGCTTCTTGAATTTTTCTCTTTTTTAAATATACTTTTTCTGATTCTATTAACTTTTCTAATTTTGATATTATACTTTTAATTTCTTTTGAATATTGTTCAAGTGGAATTTTTTTATCTGAATCTCTCTTATATCTCTTCAAAATATGTATTAAAGAATTAAATCTAAAAATAGATGCAATATTTCTATATTCTTGACCACGCTCACTTATTTTGTCACATTGTTTTTTAGAATAATTATCTAATATTAGATGTTTATCGTTAAATGTAGCCAACGTTAATGAGTTATCTGTTCTTTTTAGATGATGATATAATTGCGCTGAATCATAAATCACTGTAGAAATATTTTTTATAGTATCCCAAACAAATACTGCATCTTCATTAAATACATCATCTTTAAATTCAATATTTTTAATAACTTCTCGCCTAAATAACTTATCCCAAACAGCAATTGACATTTTACCGGAAACATATGCTTCCATAATTTCTTTATCTGTAGAATATAATATATTTTCTGATGTCTTTCTGTTATTGGATATTTTTCCATCTCTTTCATAAATAAATGCTCTGCATCTTGATATATCTGCATTAAACTTTCTAATATTCCTTAATAAAATATAGTACATGTCTTTTTCTATAAAATCATCACTATCAACAAAAGCGATATAATCTCCACTACTCATTTTCATGCCCACATTTCTAGCACTACAAACACCTTTATTTTTTTGATTGATAATTTTGATTCTACTATCTAACTGTTTATACTTCATACAAATTGCTAAACTACTATCTGTAGAACCATCATTTATTAAAATAATTTCTAAATTATGATAGGTTTGATTTATTATACTTTCAATACATTCTATCAAATATTTTTCACTGTTATATATTGGTACAATAACTGAAATTAAAGGTAGTGATGCTATATCTTTTAAAATTATATTTTTTATAATTGGTTTCCACTCTTTATTGGTGTCAATTATGTAATCATACTTAATTTCATTTTTTGGATCATGAGACTTATCATTAAGAACAAAAATATCTGGTTTATAATTGCCTCTCTTTATCACCCTTTTCCTTCTAATATCATTGGGCGATTTTAAAAGAATAATTTTATCGCAGATCTCCATCAATCTGATAGAGTATTCCAGTAAATACCAATCAATAATTACATTTTTACCTTTTTGTTGCAATTCCTTTACCCTTTTTAATGTTTCTAAATCAATTTCCATTTTAAAAAGTTCATCTAACATCTTATCTTCTATACTATTTCTAAAAAATGAATGTGTTATATCGTGCTTTTCATATGGCCCCATATTATATCGTTGTTTCATTTCATGATTAATTCTTTTTATACCATCGTTTTCTAAAATATATTTTACAACCTTATCAACTTCTATAACTTCAAATTCTTCTGACAATTCTTTAATATAATTAGAAATAGTTGTTTTTCCTGCTCCACTTTTACCAGTTATTCCTATTATCATAATTTCTCCTTTTCTTTAACAATTCATCTATTTTTTGAAAATATATCTCATACACTTTTTTCAAAATCATTTCAAACCTTTTATCATAATTTTCTTTCAGCTCTATATTCATGTATTCAAATATATCTAAATAGTTTTTCTTTATTAATGAAAATATTTTAATAAATTCATCAAGATAATTGTTTATTAAATATTCTAAATTATTATTTGTTTTTATTTGATTATGAACACTAACCAAAGGGTAATAATTATCAATTAAGCGATTTATTTCATCCATATTAATTTTTGAAATATGTTTATTGATAAATTCTGGTGTATTTAAATTTGCCATATTACTATTGTCATATAAAGGTGCTATCTTTACTTTTTTTGTTGAATCTATAATTATTCCCCAATTAAACGGATTTCTATCAGTTTGTAATAAAATTGTATCTATTACACACATATCAAGAATTTTTAAATATAATCCATTTATTGTTTTTTCATTCGAAATAAAATTATATTTTTTTATATATTTATTAATTGAATTTGAAATATCAACAACATTATTTTTAATCATCATTTTGCTTATACTACTATCACTATAATCGGCTATATTTTCATATACATCAATAAATAAATCAGCTCCACTAATTAATTTTTCAGAAGAGTTTAAAAAACTTTTTGTAATTACACCTACACTATTTTCATAATAACCAAAACAATACTCTGCACAACTTATTTTTATTTTTTGTAAAAGTAGCGATGCAAATATCTCGGCATATGATTCCAAAGAACCATTTTTTTGATATTTAAACATACAATTATTAAACCAAAATTTTTTCCGTTTTCCTTTAGTTTTATCCAATGTAATATTTCTATCATTTATTAAAGAAGTAATGTCAAACTTACTATTCATAATTTACTCCATTTGTTAAAATTCTAGTTTTAGATCTACTATCATTTTTTATTGCATATAAATACTTTTCCACGGTTTTCAAATTTTTTATGTATTCATCTTCAGATTCAGTTAAATGAAATACATTATCAAACTCATAATGTCTTACCACCCTTGAATACTTTTCTCTAATAAATCTTTTTAATCGATTTATACTAGATGGTACATAATCTTTTTTTCTGGAAACATAATCCATTTTATCTATTTCAATTTGAATGAATAAAATATAAATTGTTCTAGATTCATATGATCCAATAGAATTCTTTAACTTATATTCTATTTTCCATTCGGATTCTGGGGTAGTATAACCATAAATTTCTCTCATAAAATTTTCAAAATGATTTCCTAAATCAATCTTAAAAAAAGCTTCTACTGACGCAAATTCATTTATTTCTTGAACTGCATCGATTGCATAATCTTCCATAGAATTCCATAAAATACCGATACATTGCATTATATCACCCCTAATTTTGCAACTATATTATCAATTATAGAAATAATTGTCAATTATTTCTATAATAAAACAAAAAAGAATACATATTAGTATTCATTTAGCATGTCAATTATATTTAAAAAGGTTTTTCCATGCCCTTTATGGAATTTTTCATTTTCTATCATTTCTTTTATTTCGTCTACTGTAGCCAGTTTAACGTCAGACACTTCTTCTTTTTGATAATTAATTTTATCTATATCAACATTCATTTTTACATAATATAAATCACAAATAGCACCATGTCCAACTTTAGTTTTCAATAACTTGATATTTTCTTTTTTTAAATCAATTCCAAGTTCCTCTCTTACTTCAGTTAATAATCCTTGAAAGCTATTTTCGCCAGATTTTGGATGTCCACCAGTTGTGGCCCATTTACCCCCTTTATCAGCACTTCTTTTTTGGATTAAAAATCGCCCATCACTATTTTCTATAAATATCATTACCATTAGATAATATAATCCTTCAGGTACTTCCTCACCTTTGAAAATTTTCATTCCAGTAAAATTTCTGTTTTCATCATATAAATCTCTTTGTTCCATAATATATCCCCTTTCTAACTAATCACTTTATATTAAAAAATTCACAAAACAAATTTTTGCGAATCCAATAATCAAATGGAGCAAGTGACCGGAATCGAACCGGCATCCTAGCCTTGGCAAGGCCATATACTAACCATTGTACTACACCTGCAATTAAAGAACTTTAAAAGTTCTTTTTAATTATATAATATTTTTATTTTATTGTAAAGCCATTTCTACTCTTTTTTGCATTCTATCTTTACCTAATAATTTCATAATTTCAAATAAATCTGGAGTCATTGATTTTGAAGTAAGTGCTACCCTTACAATTGTACTAAAATCTGCAATACTTCCCTTATAATCTTCTGGATTTTCTTTATAAGCTTTCATATCTCCTGCATATCCTAATTTCATAGCTGCTTCTTTCATATGATTAAACCAGGCATCTTTATCATCTTCAATATTATAATATTCATTTAAATATGTATCTAGAACATTTTTAATTTCTTCTTTATCAGTAATACTTTGCCATTCGTAATTTTCTGGATTATATAATTCATCAAACATATACCACACTTGATTTTTTACATCGCTAAAACAGGCAATATCTTTTCTTGGCTTTTTTTGTTCTCTTTCAATATTAAAAACATTTATACTATAATCTTTATATTTTGTGAGTAAATCATAAAGTTCTTCATCATACTCTTTGGCATGCTTTAATGAAAATTCATAAACTTCATCTGCTTTTAATTTACTAATGTAATTTTTAGAAATATTTATAAGTTTATCATAATCAAACATAGTTCCGCCTACAGGCATTTTTTTAAAATCTAAAACAAATTCAGAAACATCTTTATCCTTATTTTGATTCATCCAAATTTCAAAATTAGAATTTGCGACTGTTTCTAAATATAATCTAACTGCTTCATTTGGAATTCCTTCTTTATGATAATAACTAACAGCTGCTTCTGGATCTTTTCTTTTACTTATTTTTCTTCTTGTCCCATTATCTTCTTTCATCAAAGGAGAAATATGTGCATATTTTGGAACTTTAAAATCTAAAACCCTAAATAATTGAGTATGAATTGGAACACTTGAAAGCCATTCATCACCCCTAATAACATGTGTTGTATGCATTAGATGATCATCAATAGCATGAGCAAAATGATAAGTTGGAAGACCATCAGATTTCAAGATAATAACATCTTGATCATTTTCAGGAAATTCCATTTTTCCTTTTATTTCATCTTTAAATGTATACTTTTTATCAAAGTCTCCTGGCGATTTTAATCTAACAACAAATTTTTCGCCATTATTTACTTTTTCAATTACATCTTCCATATGTAATCTTCTACATTTAGCATATCTACCATAATAGCCAATTCTATCTTTTTTTGCTGCTTGCATTTCTCTTGCTTCATTATTTTCTTCTTCTGTGCAGAAACATGGATAAGCTAAATCCTTAACAATTAAATCTTTAATATAGGCTTTATAAATGTCAGCTCTTTCACTTTGGGTATAAGGTCCATAAATACCCTTCTCACCATCTATAGTAACTCCTTCATCAAAATTGATATCAAATTTACTTAGATCTTCAATTATTAATTTAACACCATCTTCAATACTTCTTTTTTGATCTGTATCTTCTATTCTTAAGAAAAATATTCCATTAGATTGGTTAGCCATTTTACTAGAAATAAAAGCCTGTAGAAGTGCGCCTATGTGAATAAATCCAGTTGGACTTGGTGCATATCTAGTAACAATAGCTTTTTCATCCAAATTTCTTTCTGGATATTTTTCCTCATAATATGCTCTATCATATTTAACATTTGGTACTAATAAATCTGCATAATCTTCTCTTGTCATAATTACCCTCCCTTGTCTTTTATAATTATATATCAAAAAATGAAAAAAGCCAACAAATTGGCTTTATTTACATATATCTTTTACTAAAACATTTTTAGAAAATACTTCATTATAAGTAGTACCATCATATGCAATAGTACCTTCTTCATAAATTTTTACATCTTGCATTTTTGGATCTTGTTTAGCTAAATTACAATCTAATTTATTAAGTCCCTCAGTTGTATATTTAGCATATTTTATTGGTTTTCCTAATGCATAAACTGTATTAGAATCAGTACCACCACTATAAATAATATCATTATTATTTATAATATATAATGCATTTTTCTTTTCAGCATTAGCATCAGTAAACAGTAGTTCAACATTAGAATCGTTTGAAGCTAAAGCTAATTTTTTAAAACTAGTTGCTGATAAATAATCATCCTTAGACACTTCGGTTTTATTAAAATAAATTCCATTAACCTTAAAGTTTGTATCAACTTTAGTAGTATCAATAATCATATTTAAATCAGTAAAATTTAGAACAACATTATCAGTAGTACAAGAAGAGAATACATCATCTTTATAAGTACTGATTGTAACATCTTTTGTACAAGCAGTTGTTGGTATTACATACTCTATTGGTTCAGTAATAGTTTCGTTATTAGAAGAATCATTATTAGTAGTTTTAGTTTCATCCTGCTTATTTAAATAAATATAAATAACACAAGCTAAAACACCTATCACCACTACACAAATCCCTACTATTAAATATAATGGTTTAAATTTTACTGGTTCTGTATCATCAAGATCACGATTAAACTTACGCTCGCTCATCAAACCACCCACCTATTATCTATTAATTTAATTATACTTTTTTGTGGTTTGTTTGTCAATAACTTTACACTTTAAATAATATTTCATAAGTTGACATTTTTTAACATTTTACATTTTAAAGAAATTCATTAATAATTTTAAAAGACTCTTTTAATTGTTCATATTTTACACTACAATTAGCTGGACTAGTAGATGGTAAGTAAATACAAGGCATTTCTGTTTTTTTATAACATAATTTATTATAATATTTTTCAGCTGTTTTTCCAGTGACAAACACTTGTTTTACATTTGAATTATTGATTAATTTTCTAATATCATTTTCTTTAACACTTTTAATTGACGCATCACTAGCACCCTCTATTTGACAAGAACTCAAAACATCCCAAAGTGCAATATCATGCTTTGTTAAAAGATTTTTCTTATCTTCAATAGATACTGGAAACTCCTCATTTAGAACATCGGATAAAACTTTCCAAAATCTATTTTGTGGATGCATATAATAAAAACCTAACTCCCTTGATTTTGGAGATGGAATTGTTCCCAAAATTAATATCTTAGAATCCTGATTATAAAATGGATCTAGTTCATGTTTAACTTTTTTCATATATCCCCCTATCTTAAAAGCATAGGTAAATTCCTATGCTTCTGGTGTATTTGTATTATTACCTGCTTCAGAATCATTTTCTGAATTATCTGGAGTTTGATTTGGTGTTCCTGGGATAACTTCTGTTGGTTCTTTATCTGCTTTATTGCTTGAATTTGTTGAATCATTCTTTTTATTATTTGATACTGAATCCTTTTTCTGAACAACATTAACAGTAATACTACTTACATCTTCAACATTAGCTTTAGCACTTACTGATTGAGATGCCACTGTTCCATTAGCACCACCAGATGTAACATATTTAACATTAACTTTAATTCCGTGTGAACTACAGAAAGATTGAACATATGAAAGTGGTCTTCCTACAAAACTTGGAAGTAAAGTTAAATTATCATTGGAAACTTCTTCCTTTCCTATAACCACTTCTTCATATGGTTTATTAATATTAAATGAGAATGTTTTTATATCTTTAGCTTTTGCTTTACCTAAATTAATATTCATTGCATTAGTAACAGCTTCTTTACTAGCCTCATATAAAACATAATTATATAGTTCTAATCCTGTACCTCCAAAGTCAACAATACGTTGATCATGACCATTAAGATACAATCTTTGAATTTCCAACATATCATTAATGCTATCTCCATCACTTTTTGAAGCCATATCTTTAACTATATTATATAAAGACAGAATTTGATTTGTTGACATATTGGTAACCATATTACTGCTAATTGTATCTAATAATTTATAAACTGTATCCAAATTATTTACATTTTTAAGTTTATCTAAAAGTGCAGTTACAACTTCTTGTTGATGTTGCCCTCTTATAAAATCATTACTATTATAATTTGTCCATTCAGCTGAACACATACCTGGATTCGGATGACGGTTTCGAGAAAAGGCTAATGCTTGTTCTCCATTTAATTTTTGATGTCCTTTTTTGATATAAACTGTATTAGGTCCCCATCTTCTATTACTATCTTGTTCACACAAGCTATATGGAACGTCTACATCTACGCCACCTAATGTATCTACTAATTTTACTACACCTTTAAAATTAATTTTTACATAATAATCAATATCAACTGAAAGGAAATTTTCAATTGTATCAATCATACAACTTTCGCCTTGCCAAGCTGCATGAGTAATTTTATTTTTTCTTTGATTAGTAAAACAACTTATTGGTACATATGAATCACGAGGTATACTAAGCATTGTCGCACTTAAAGTTGTTGGATTAAAAGTAATTAACATTAATGAATCTCCATTAAATGAACTACCCTCGATTCCTTCTGTTTCTGAATCAACACCCATTAATAAAATTGTAAATGGCTCTGTAATAGGTTTATCACTTTTAATATTTTTATTCGCATCTTTTTTTACTTTTTTTGTTTCAGTAAAAATTACTTTTGTTTTTTCTTTTAAGTCTTCATATCCTTCTGTATTCCCATACATGATTGGATAATTGGTTGGTAAGAAAATATATTCGATTTTTCCGTCTAATAAATCATCAATCATTCCGATCGCACTTTGATATTTTTCTGTTTTATTAGATAACTTTTTATCACTAATTACTTCAAGAGGAATTATATTACTTTCATAATTCTTTTTATCTTCTAAAATGCCTAATTTAGCATTACCGATATCATCAATTGATGACACTTTATTATTTTTTAAAGTAACTAAACTAGATGAATATGTTGTATAATTTGTATCAGTCACATTTTTTAAAGAAGAATACACTTTATTTATTGTATAACCGCCAAATATACATATTCCAGAATATATAAGCATAATAATTAATAGAACTATTAATTTTGTTTTTTTCCTTTTATGTAAGAATCTTAAAACAAATATAATAAATAATATATCAATAATTATAAGTGCTACTCTTGCGATTAATCTAAGCGTATTTTCAATATTGCTAAGTAAAGAAACTCCATAAAATAAAAGCCCTGATCCTCCTATCATTAGAATTATAAATATTAAACTTATAATAAATAGTGTTTTATTTTTAGTTAAAGTTTTCATTTTTTCTATACCTCCGAATACTATAACATTATACAGCATATTTTTTCATTTCTCAAGGTTATAAGTCAAAAGTTTAAAAATTTAATTTTTAAAATCTATTGCTCTTTAATTAATAATTTGTTATAATTAATACGTTGCTTTTATGGGTCTATAGCCAAGTGGTAAGGCATGGGACTGCAACTCCCTGATCGTTGGTTCAAATCCGACTAGGCCCTCCATATGAAATTAAAATCCTTCATTTTGAAGGATTTTTTCTTTGTAATTTTTTTTGATTATTTTGTGATTTTATTATATTTTTTTCCATAAAATCATAAAATTCTTCGGCTATTTTCATTCTCTTTTCATATTCTGTTTCTATTTCATGAACCGGTATACTTGCCATTGAAGCAGCGATCAGTTCATCGTTTTGTTTTATTGCTTCTTCTCTAGCACTTCCATAATCCTCATAAATTTCCGAAACTAAACTAGAATTGGAAATATCTATATGTGTATGTGAATAATCATACTTTCCATTTCTAAAAAACGTATATTTTGGAACCTGTGGTTCTAGTCTTTTTTCACGGATAAGGCTACTAATTTCATAAGTAAAAACAACTTCATATTCCTTATAAGTATCACTTTCTTCTTTATAGCAGTTTCTTTCATTAATTAAAAAACATGGAACAGGTATACAACACTTAAATACTCTCATACGACTAAATTTATTATAACCAGAGGACATAAAAACATTTATTACAGTATACCTAACTGGAAAATTCACCTCTTCACTCATCATTATCACCTTCCCATATAAGATTATAACACAAAAAAAGGAATAAAAATTATTTATCCCTTAAAATAGCACCTGTTTCTTCTACTTTAGCAATTATATTATTAAACACCTCTGTCACTTCTTCTTCTGTTAATGTTCTATTATTATCAGAAAATGTAAGTGAATATGCGATTGATTTCTCATCACTATTAACATTTTCTCCAGTATAAACATCAAATACTTGAAGATTCTTAAGAAGTGCTCCACCTGCTTTTTTAATTACATTTTCTATATTTGATGAAGGTACATCATTCTTAACGATAAATGCCATATCTTTAATAATTTCTGGATATTTTGATGCTGCTTTAAATTTAATTGGTTCTACTTGTGTCATTAAAGCATTTAAAGAAAGTTCAGCAACATATACCTCATCTTTATTAACACCTGGATGAACTCGTCCTATCATACCTATTGGTTTTTCATCTAATAAGATTCTAGCTCCTATTCCTGGATGAAGTTCAGGTAAAATTTCTTTTTCAAATACATATCTATTATTTAGTCCTAAATAATCTAATAAGTTTTCAACAATACCTTTAATTAAATAGAAATCGGTTTTAACTTTAACTCCATTCCAAGCATTTAAAATATAATTACCTTTCATTAAAATCGCAACTTTGCTTTCTTCATTATAACTTTTATCATATGTTTTACTTATTTCATAAAGTAATACGTCTTTCACTTTTCTAGCTTTATTGTATTCATAAACATTTAAAAGTGATGGAATTAATGTTGTTCTAAGAACAGATTTATCAATGCTCATAGGATTTGGAAGTATTACATTTTCTTTTGCTTCATATTTAAACAAACTAGCCATTTCTGGCGAAACTAAATTATAAGTTTTACTTTCATTAAGTCCCAAAGTTCTAAGCCTTTTAGAAATCATTTTTCTATATTTAACATCACCAACATATTCTCCTCTTTTAATAGGACAAACAGGAAGTGTTGATACTAAATTATGATATCCATATAATCTTCCAACCTCTTCAGCAATATCATTTACATTAGAGTCTATATCAAGTCTTCTAGATGGTATTGTAACAATAAATTTACCATCCTTGTATTCATATGGAAAATCCAATCTTTCAAGTTCCTTTTTCACATCTTCTTCTGAAATAGTAATTCCTAATAATGAATTAATTTCTTCTGCCTTAAACTCTGTAGTTTTAGGTGTTTTATCGATCTTATCATATTTAACTGTTCCAGATAGAACTTTAGCTCCTGCATATTTTTCAAGTAAGTAACATGCTCTTTCAATAGCCTTTTCAGTATACTCATAACTCAAACCTTTTCCATATCTAATTGAAGCTTCACTTCTTAAATCTAAATTTGAAGCAGTGTATCTAATGCTGACACTATCAAAAATTGCACTTTCGATTAAAATAGTTTTAGTTTTTTCAGTTACTTCGGTATTCTCTCCGCCCATAACACCTGCGATTGCAACAGGGTTTGTTCCATCTGTTATAACAATGTCAGATGATTTTAAAGTTCTATCTATTCCATCTAAAGTTCTAATTTTTTCATTTTCCTTAGCATCTCTTACAACAATTTTATCTCCTAAAACTTCTTTATCAAAGAAATGAAGTGGTTGACCATATTCAAGCATTACATAGTTTGAAATATCTACAACATTATTAATTGAACGCATTCCATATGCATTTAATCTTCTTTTGATAAAATCTGGAGATTCCCCTATTTTAACATCTGTAACCATTTTAGCTAAATAAAATGGACATTTTTCTGTTTCTACTTCTAGTTTAAAATTATCTTTAATGTCATCTTTAATTGGATTAGTATTATCTTCTGGAAGTGATACTTTTCTATTTAAAATAGATGCGATTTCATAAGCAAATCCGATATGATAATAACAATCATTATTACGATGTTTATGAATATCTAATTCATATAAAGTATCATTTAAATTAAGGTATGTTAATGCATCGGCTCCTACAACAGCATCCTTATCTAATTCCTCAACGCCTCTATCATGAGCCTCTTTTGTTTTTTCTTCTAAACCTAACTCATATAAAGCACAAATCATTCCATTAGATTCTTCGCCTCTTATTTTGCTTGATTTAATTTCAAAGTCACCTGGTAATACTGCACCTGGCAAAGCAACAATGACTTTAATTCCTTCTCTTACGTTGCTTGCACCACAAACAATTTGTGTAATTTTATTACCAATATTTACTTTACATACATGTAAGTGTTCAGAATCAGGATGCATTTTGCATTCTATTACTTCCCCTATTACTAAGTTATCAATTTTTTTACTAATTACTTTTTCAATATTGATACCTGCTTTAGTAATCTTAACAGCAAGCTCTTCTAAATCTTGATCACTTATATCAATATAATCTTTTACCCATTCTAAACTTATCATTATTCTGCCTCCTTTCTATCGAAATTTGAACTTTCTCTTAAATCAGTTAAATAAAATACTCTTAAATCATCAATACCATATTTAAGCATTGCTAGCCTTTCAGCTCCAAAACCAAAAGCAAATCCTTGCCATTCTTTTGGATCATATCCACAATTTTTTAATACATTAGGATGAACCATTCCTGCTCCAGATACAGTGATCCAACCTGTGTTTTTACAAATTGGACATCCTTCTCCTTTACAACTATGACAGCTGATATCGGTTTCTACAGATGGTTCAGTAAAAGGATAATAGCTTGGTCTAAATCTAGTTTTACAATCTTCTCCAAATAAATGTTTAGCTATTACATCAAAAGTCCCTTTTAAATCTGAAAGACTTACATTTTTATCAATTAAAAGTCCCTCTATTTGCATAAATTGATGTGAATGTGTTGCATCATCATCATCTCTTCTATAAGTTTTACCAGGACAAATCATTCTAATTGGTTTTTTACCTTTACCTTCAAGCATCGTTCTTATTTGAACTGGTGAAGTTTGACTACGAAGTAATAATTCTTCACCTTCAATATAGAAAGTATCTTGTGCATCGCGAGCTGGATGTCCTTTTGGCAAATTTAACATTTCAAAGTTATATTCATCTTTTTCAATCTCAGGTCCATCAACAACATCGTATCCCATAGACATAAGAAGCTCTTCTACTTCTTCTACTATTTTTTCTACAATGTTAGGTGCTCCTACTGGTACTTTTGTACTTGGTAAACTTATATCAATACTTTCATTTGAAAGTTTTTCATTTAATAAAGCTGTTTCAATAGCTTTTCTTTTTTCTTCTATTAATTCATTTGCTTCATTTTTTAAATCATTAATTTTTTTACCATATTCTTTTTTTTCATCATTACTTAGGCTTCCCATTTGTTTTGAAAGTTCAGTAATTTTTCCTTTTTTTCCTAAAAGTAAAACTTTTATATCACTCAATTCTTTTAAATCATTAATATTATTTAAGCTTCTTATTAAATCTTTAATTTCAGTTATTTTATTTTCCATATTTCCTCCTTAAAATAAAAAAATCACATCCATATAAGGACGTGATTGACGTGGTACCACCTTAATTTATAAATGTTAAAAAACATTTACCTTAAAATGACTATAACGCGTCACCGTTATATTTTCATATACCGCTAAAAGGCGAATTCATAAAAGATTATTATTAGTTTCCACCAACCACTAACTCTCTATAAATAATTACTTTTACTACTACTCCTTCATCACTGCATTTGTAAAAAACTAAAGTAATTATAACACACTTTTCTTTTAAGTCAAATATCTATTGATTATCACATGAACCAAAGTTATTACATTTTTTAGTAATATAGCTTCTAGTTTCAATAAAATTACTAGTGCATTCTTGACCTTTTTCATTACATTTTAAATTAAAATCATCATAAGATCTTTCTGAATTATAATTTCTAATATCTCTTACGGCATTTCCATCTAATTCAACTGTATACATAGGCGTTAAATTAAATACACTGTCTCCACTAACACCTCTATTATTTAAAATATATGTATCGACAACTTTATTATTTTCTTGTGAACCACATGAATATACTCCAGTTTCTGGATCATATTGGCACCAATTAACACCTGTTTCTCTATTTCTTCCTGTCATTCCTGGGAATGGATTATCTAAATCAATAGTTCTATAAATTATATTGCTAAGTCCTGTTGCAGGAACACAAACATTATTTGATAGTGTAACTATACATTTATCTGGTTCTGGATCTTTTTTAAATTTTTCATCTGGCTCTATACAACCTGGACAATCTGGTACTGGAATTTCTGGAATTTCTGGTACTCCAGGTTCAACATATACACCACAAATATAATTA
>CASPVX010000012.1 GCA_949425575.1 uncultured Bacilli bacterium | reverse complement strand
TATAAGCTGCAAATCCTATTCCCATTATTACTACTAATGCGAACATCATTATTAATATACTTTTTTTACTTTTAAATATATTTTTCATGTCTTCTCTCCTTATCTTAATTTCATTGTATCATTTTTATTAATTGATTTCTATTAAATAAAATATGTTTACATTTTAGTGTACAAAAAAACATTCTAATTTGAATGCTTTTTAAAATAAATTATTTTGTATTTTTTATGTTCTTCTACTAATACTTCTTTATATATATAATAACCTTTTAATAATAATTTTTCTTTTAAAGTTAAAACATCATTATTTGTAGAAATAATTAAATCATTATTTAAACTCATATCTAAAATTTTTAATATAGTAGTTGTTCCCATACCACTAATTATTAATATTTGATTATCTAACTTAATGTTATTAAGTCCATCTGTTAAGCAAAAGGAAATATTTGTTTTTATTCTTTCAGAATTGTTTTTAGCTTTTTCTAAACTTTTCAAAGAAATATCAGTAGCTAAACATTTACAATTTTTAACCAAATTTAGATATATTGGTACATATCCATGATCAGTTCCAATATCAATAATATTACTACCCTCTGGAACTAAATCGCAAATAGCTTTAAGTCTTTTACTTAACTTCAAATTAATCCCCTAAATAATCTTTTAATTTACGACTTCTAGATGGATGACGTAATTTTCTTAAAGCCTTAGCTTCAATTTGTCTTATTCTCTCACGTGTTACTCCAAATAGTTGGCCTACTTCTTCTAATGTTCTAGGTCTGCCATCTTCTAAACCAAAACGAAGTCTAATAACTTTTTCTTCACGTTCAGTTAAAGTAAGTAATATTTCAGAAATTTCATCTTTTAAAAGTTCATTGATTGCATAATCTTCAGGACTCATATTTGTTTCATCAGGAATAAAATCTCCTAAATGTGAATCTTCCTCTTCACCTATTGGTGTTTCCAAACTTACAGGCTCTTGACTAATTTTATAAACATCTCTGATTTTTTCAACTGTTGTTCCCATTTTTTTAGCAAGTTCTTCTTCAGATGGTTCTCTATTTAACTCTAAAGTTAACTGTCTTTCAATACGTGCTAATTTATTAATGGTTTCTACCATATGAACTGGAACTCTAATGGTTCTTGCTTGATCGGCAATAGCTCTTGTAATAGCTTGTCTAATCCACCATGTAGCATATGTAGAAAACTTAAATCCCTTATCAACATCAAATTTTTCTACAGCCTTCATAAGTCCAATATTACCTTCTTGAATTAAATCCAAAAACAACATTCCTCTACCTACATATCTTTTAGCAATACTAACTACTAAACGTAAATTAGCTTCAGCAAGACGAGCTTTAGCTTCCTCATCCCCAGCAATAATTCTATCAGCAAGTTCAGACTCTTCTTCATTTGTAAGCAGTTTTATTTGTCCAATTTCTTTTAAATACATTCTAACTGGATCATTAATTGTTAAATCTTTAGTTAGTGATTCAGTATCAATATTACCATTATCTGCTTCCTCGTCATTTCCACCTTCAGAAACAACATCAATTTGGTTTTCTCTTAAACTATTATATAAATCATCTAATGAATCAGCATCTAATTCTAAGCCTTTTAAATTTTCTGCTAATTCTTCATATGTAATAAACCCTTTTTTCTTCCCTAATTTTATTAATTCTTTTTTTCTTTCTTCAAAAGTTTTAATTTCATTAAACATTTTTTTACTCTCCCTTTTTTAAATCGATAATTTTTTGTGCGATTTGTGCTTTTTTTGCCCCATTTGTTTCTTTTTTCATTAGTTCCATTAATCTATTTGTTTCATTTATAACGTTATATTCCCTAATAACATTAATGTAATCATCTATTTGTTCCAATGTATAATTTTCTTTTAGATTCATACTTTGAATTTCACCTATTGTATTACTCATTTCTTCATCATCAATACAAAAGTTTATCAAATCTGCAATATTAATATTTCCTTTTTCTTTATAAAATAAACTTATTTCTCGCGCTAAACTTCTATATTTATAAGTTGGCATATAAGTTATCTTTTTATTATACATTTTAATAACTTCTTTACTGAGTAACATATAATATATCAAACATTTTTCAGCTTTTTGATATTTATCAATTTTTACATTATTATTTGTAACGCTTCTTTTAATTTCTACCTTTTTTATTTTGTCGGTTGGAACTTTAACCTTCTCTCTAATTATACTTTCATCTAAACCAGTTTCTTTAGCTAATTTTTTTATTGTTAATTCTCTTAAGATATCATCTTCTATTTTATTAATCTCACCAATAACTGTATTTGTGTATTTAGCCACATCATTTTCATTATCAAAGTTTAAATTCTTTTTCAAATAGTTTAATTTAAAATCTGATAATGATAATGGATTATTTATTTTTTCTAGAAACTTTTCTTTGCCAAATTTTAAAATATACTCATCAGGATCTAAATTATCTTCAAGTACAACCACTTTTGGCATTACCCCAAGAGATAAAAGTTCATCTGAACAACTCATAGCTGCTTTTTGACCTGCTTCATCTCCATCAAAACATAATATAATATTATTAGCCATTCGCCTTATAATATTAGCTTGTTTAGGAGTTACTGCAGTCCCCATTGTTGCTACTACATTTGCAACACCTATGGTATCAGCTCTTATTACGTCCATAAACCCTTCCATAATAATAACTGTATTTTCCATTCTAGCTAAATCTTTGGCTCTATGATAATTATATAAAAGCTCTCCTTTATGGAAAATTTCGGTTTCTTTTGTATTAATATATTTAGAAGTAGTATCTTCACCATGATAAACTCTTCCACTATAACCAATAACTTGTCCATTCAAATTATAAAGAGGAAACATTATACGGTTATAATATAAATCAACATAACCAAACTCATTTTTTTGAACAAGGCCGCTTTTTAATATATCTGGTTCTTTAAATTTTTTCAAGAGTATTTTTGAAATTACGTCTTTTTTAGTAAGAGCTAGTCCAATATCAAACTTTTTAATTGTTTCTTCAGAAATGTGTCTCGCTTTTAAATATTCTTTAGCACTTGCTCCTTCAGCAGTATTTATATTATTCATATATATTTTTAGACTAAAATCATAAATATCATATAATACATTATCTGTTTTTTTGTACCCACTTGTATTAATATTTACATCTATATGGCCAATATTAGCCACTCTTTTAACTGCTTCTAAAAAAGGTACATTTTCATAATCCATTATAAATTTAAAAACATTTCCAGTTGCATGACATGAAAAACAAGTATAAATTTGTTTAGTTCTAGATACGCTCATACTTGGATTGTTATCATCATGAAATGGGCAAACACAAAAAAAGTTATTTCCTTTTGGTGTTAAAGGTATGTAACTAGAAATAACATCAACAATATCTACGCTATCACGAATTTCATTTATTTTTTCTGAACTAATTCCGGCCATAAAAAATACTCCTCTACTAATAATATACGACAAAAGTTTACGATTTCCTTTTTTTTATGCAAAAAAATTACAAAAAAACATAATTTTTAATAAAATACGTATATTATTAATAGAAATGAGGCATTTAAATGAATTTAAAAAAGCTTAAAACTTTAGATATTTTTATAATTTTTGGACTATGTTTTTTAACCCATTTTTTATATACATGGCTTCCAAATAGTCTATTTAGTATTTTCTTCCCTGTTAATGAAAGTATTTGGGAACATATGAAAATGCTATTTTCGGCAATTGTATTATGTGGTTTAATAGATTACTTCTTAATAAAAAAATTTGATATAGAGGCGAACAATTTAATTTTTAGTACATTTATAACTGCACTTATAAGTATTCCTCTTTTTTTATTAATATATTTGCCTATTTATAATTTAATTGGTGAAAATATGTTTATCAATCTAGTAACTCTTTTTATCACTATCTATTTTGTAGAAATTATTGCTTATTTTATTATGGAAAAAGATAATAACAATGTTTTAAATATTATTGGTATAATCGGAATAATAATTTCTTACATAATATTAGGGGTTCTAACTTACAATCCGCCTAAAAATGATTTATTTCTAGATACATTAGAAAATAAATATGGCATTAATATTTATGCAATATAAAAACGTCTAATAGACGTTTTTTTAAAATAACAATGTTTTTTCTTTTGTTTCAAAATATTTTTTTAATATCTGCGCCTCATCATATAAGGCTTCACTTAAACCAGGATCATTAATTAGTTCCATTTCTCTTAGAAAAATTTCATAACACAAACCAATATCATATGAAATCAAATCAGAAAAGCTTGTTGCTTTTGTGTAAGTATCAGAAACTACTCTATACACATTATTAATTTTAATAGCTAAAAAGCTAATTGAATTTCGATAAGAATAAAATAAACATGTTAAATCACTATCGCCTAATAATCTAACAAAACCCATTTCTTTCTGTAAATCTGCATCATTACACAAATCATCTAAACAACTAATTTCTTTAGAACCTTTTGATCCAAGGTTTCTATAATAAGTTTTTATTTTTATCAATAAAAGTTTTCTACTATAAGTAGTAGAATTAAGTACTTCAAACATACTGCCTCCCATTATAACCCCTTATAATGAATATAGTAAAAACATTCTACTCTTCTACACTATCATAAACAATATCAATTTTAAGACTATTCTGTTTTTGTTCTTGTGTTGCTGTTCCTGTTTTTGTTGGATCGTATTCTACTTTTAATCTAAAACTTTTTTCTTCATTAGAATTTAATTGCATTATTTCTTGTTTTATAAGATTACTGTCTACTGTTTCTACTCCTGTTTTTGTTAAATACTTATAATTAATTACAGTATTATCATTACTTGCAATTAAATCTATGGTTCTTAAAATAGCATCAGCACTCCCACCATTTCTAAGTGTTATTGTATAAACCACATTGTCTCCTGGGTATTTTAATTCTGTTGTTAAATCGGCTTTTAAGTTTGTTGTTTTATCTATTATACTACTTCCAGTTACCCATTCATCTGATGCATCTGAATCTATAGATTTTATATATACATTCCAGCTTGTAATGATTGATGAAGTATCAGATATTTTAAGCTGCTGACCATAAGCTGCAAATCCTATCCCCATTATTAATACTATACCAAATAGTAGCATTAATAAACTCTTTTTTTGTTTCAATAAATTTTCCATAATTACACTCCCTTAGTTTAACTATTTCTATTATACATAATTATGTAGTATAATTTCAATCCCTAATTTTTAGTTTAAAAAAATAAGACAATTTGTCTTATTTAATAAGTGTATAATTTCATTTTTCCATATAGATATTTTCTTAAAGTTGCTGCCTCGTTTGCCAAAGCTTCACTTAATTCTGGATCTTCAATAATTTCACATTCTTTAGTAAAGATTTTATAACAAAGTCCAATATTAAGTGCGATATTAGCTGCAAATGTACTTACATGACTATATGTATCATTAAGAACTGTATAATCATCATCAGTGTTAATTGCTACAAAGCTTTCTCCTGTATGATAATTATAAAAAACTTGAGTTAACTCTCCTTCAGCAAATACTGGAATATAACCTTGTGATTCTCCTAATTCTGGATTTGTACAAACCGCATCAAGAACTGCACATGAGTTTTTATCTTTTGGTTCGTATTTTTTTTGATTACTTAAATAATAATCTTTGATTCTTCTCAAAAGAAGTTGTCTACTTTCTAAACCTGGATTTTTTACTTCTTTCATAATCTAAACCTCCCTACTTTCCCCTTAATTCTTAGTTTAATTATATCATTTTTTGTTCTTTATGTAAAATAAAAGAGCTATAAAAAGCTCTATCTATATAAAAACGCTAAAAAGCATTTAGCGGGCCGCTAAAACTACCTTAACAGTTCCAGTGTTTGCTGTATTATATACTTTCCCATATTTTTTTAATTTTTTAACTACTTCTTTGGAAGGATGACCATACTTATTATTTATCCCTGAGGAGATAATACTTATCTTAGGTTTAATTGTTCCTATGAATTTGTCTGTAGAACTTGTTTTTGAACCATGATGTCCTACCTTTAATATATCCATTTTTGGGAGATTATATTCCTTTAAAATATATTTTTCTGAATCTTTCTCAGCATCACCCATTAATATAATATGGTTACCTTTAATTTTTGTATAGATAATTAAACTATTTAAATTTTCACTTTCAAACTGTCCACCAATAAAATTTAAAATATAACCATTTATATTTAATGTATAATTACTGACGTTAATAACATTTTCAAAATTATTTTTAATTTGTTTTTCTAATTTGTTATCATTTTCATTCATTATTATTTTGCCCACTTTATAATTTTTTATTAAATTTAAAGTTTCTCCTATATGATCATAATCGCCATGTGTCAAAATTAAATAATCCAATTTTCTTATTCCTTCTTTTTTTAAATAAGGAATAATTTTAGTTTTCGCAATAGAACTTTTGCTTTCTGGATTTCCGCCTGTATCAATCAGAATATTTCCTTTATTATTTGGAAGTTTTAACAAAATACTATCTCCTTGTCCTACATCAATCGCACTTATAAACGCTTTATTATCAAAATAATTAATATTTATGTGTAAAATAATTATTATAGTAAAAATAAATATATACTTTTTATTCTTTAGTATCAAAAATGATAAAATAAAATACAAAACAAGACCTATTATCCCAATATCTTTAAATGTATAAGTTAAAAAATTTAAATCATTAAAATAAATAGAAACCTTTTCAAATAAAAACATAATAAAATAAAAAATAGGATCTAAAAATGAAAATATATATGTTAATAATGATAAAGGATAAATAATGAAAGATACAATAGGTACAAACAAAACATTTAATAAAGGTGTTAGAAAGTTTACTGAATTAAAGTTTTGAATCATTATAGGAAAAGATGCTAAAAATGCAATCACAGAAATCATAAAAGTTTTTATTAAATAATTTTTTTCTTTTGTAAATAAATTACTAAAAAAAATGAGAAAAAAAGTTACTGAATAAGAAAATACAAAACCCAAATTATATAAATAAAATGGATTTATAAGTAGCATTATCATTAATAAACTTATCAATATATATATGCTTTTAATTTTATTATTAACAATATTTAATATTATAAACATAAAGGTAGCTCTAATAACTGATGGAGAAAAATTAGTAACAAAAATATAAAACATAAAAAAGATACTAATTAAAATAAAGCTTGTTTTTCTTTTAAATATTTTATTTAAAATTATAAATAGTATTGTACTTAATAAGGTTATGTGCATTCCTGAAATAGCAAATAAATGACTAATTCCATTTAGTCTATAACTTTGAATAATTTCTTCATCAATTAATTCAGTACTACCAAATATAAATGCCTTTAAATAATTTTTGCTTTTATAGTGATTAATTTTTTCATTCATTTTATTTTTTAAAATATATATATAATTATTTGATTTTTTTAATTTTTGTATTTTTTCAGGATAAACAATATAATTAATTTTTTTGCTTAATAAATAATTACGATAATTAAAAGTAGTACTATTTTTAGGTGTTTTTAATTTCCCATTTATTTTAAGTTTCTCGCCATACTCATAATGATTATTATTACAATCAAATACTAGTATTTTTTCCTTAGCTAAAAGTTCAATTTGCATACATGTACTTTGTTTATAATTTGTAACTATACCGATAAATTCATTCTCGTTTTTATATTTACTAACTACTGGGGTATTTATTCTTACAATTGTAATAACTAATATTATAAGAATAATAAAACTAAATAATAATTTTGTTTTTGATTTTTTCATAAAGGGCTTCCCCTATTCCAGATACATTTTGAATATCTTCTACTTTTTCAAAACTTCCTTTTTCTTTTCTATATTCTAAAATGCTTTCTGCTTTCGCTTCTCCTATACCATCTAAAGTCATAAGTTCTTCTTTAGTGGCATTATTTATAGAAATTTTATTATTTGTTTTTTTATTTTCTTTATCTTTTGAAATATCTTCAATTTTATTTTTTTCATCAATACAAGCATCATTGTTTTTAGGACATATACATGGTTCTTTTTTATTCATTTCTATAACTTCTTTTTTAGAGTAAATAATGATTACCATCTCATCTTTGACTTTTTGACTTAAGTTAATCATAGATGTATCAGCATAATTAGTTAATCCTCCTGCTTTTTTAATTACGTCATTTACTCTTTCCTGATTATTCATTTTATAAACACCTGGACTATTTATTTGTCCTTTTATATCTACTAAAATTTCAGTAGTTTCTTCTTTTTCTTTTTTAGGTTCTAATTTTAAAGAAGTATCTTCTTCCGTTTCATTATTTGGAATAAAAGGCCATACAAAACTTATAATAAATGACACAAAAATAAAAAAAGAAATAATTACAAATATAATATTATTTCTATGTTTAGAAATTTTTGTTTTCAAGTTACTATCTCCTTTCTTTACCCCTCTACTAATATGATACTTCTAAAAAAAGTAATTTCCTTTTTTTAAAAAGAAAAAAACTGAAATTTATCCAGTTTTATTTTACTTTTATTTTTTGATTTTTTGTTTCAATGCATACTCTTTGTACCATTGATAGTGCAGCTAAAAGTGAAATTGCAAAACTTCCTCCATAGCTAAAGAAAGGTAAAGGTACTCCAGTAAGTGGGATTAGTCCTAGAATCCCGCCCATATTTACAAAAATATGGGTAAATATATATGTAGCAATACCTAAACAAATATATCTTCCTCTAAGTGTTGAAGCTTTAGATGAAATATCTAAAATTCTATATATTAACCATATATATAAAATAAATACAAATACAATTCTTATAACACCGTTTTCTTCGGCTAAAATTGCAAATGCTGAATCAGTATGTGGTTCTGGAATATATGAATACTTTTGCTTACTCTTACCTATACCAAGACCACTAAAGCCTCCATTGTTAATTGCAATATATCCATTACAAACTTGATAGCCTCCTCCATTTTCATAATTGCCACATGGATCTGTAAATGAGCTAAAACGACTCATTCTGGCGTCATTAAGTGGATTCCCATCCCTTTGAATAACTATAAAAACAGCTAACACTGCCAAAGCACCTAAAAAGACTATCGATCTTAGTTTATCAATTTTCATAATTGGACTAAACAAGAATAATACTCCAAAAATGATAAGTAATATAAATGCTGTCCCAAGGTCTTTTTGTAAAATTACTAATATTGGAAATGTTATTCCAACAATAATTATTTTTCCTATCATTTCATAATGAGGGATATTTAATGTTCTAAGTTTTCTGTAGTATTTTTCAAATAAAACTGCAACGAATGCTATCATTACTAGTTTAGACATTTCACTGGGTTGAATTTTCATGAATTTTAAATCAATCCAGTTATTAGATCCACCGACCTCTCTTGAGGTCAGGGCCCAAAGATTTAATGCAATCATAAGTATAAATAAAAATGGGACCAGGACCTTATAATTTTTAGTATCGATTTTTAAAATAAAAACAGAGAGACATAAGCCGATACAAATAAATACTAATTGCTTATAAAAATAGTAGTAAAGTGAGTAATCATAATTAACAACAGCAACTCTACTAGAAGCATTAACAATACTTAAAAGTCCTATTGCAAAAAAGATAATAGTTAAAAATAATAATTGTTTATCAGAATCACGAAATAATTTTCTTAAACTCATTTTTGACATGACTATCACCTATTCTTTTATTATGATAGCACATTTTTTATACATATTAAATAGAATTAGGTATTTTTTATAGTCAGTTTTACGCAAATTTAATATTATAATATAGAGAATGGAGGTATATATATGTATTATTATGGTGGTTATCAAGGCTATGGCTGCGGAAACCCTTGCTGTGGTGGCGGCCAAGGCGGCTACTATGGTGGTGCTGGAACAGCAGCAATCATATTAGTCTTATTTATCTTACTAGTAATCATTATTGGTGCTAGAACATGGACTAATAACTAATAAAAAATATTTTTTAAAACAAGGAAAAACCTTGTTTTTTTCATTTATCTCCACTATATAAATGTTTCTTTTTTTACTAGCTTAATACAATACTATAGGAGGAATATATGAACACGTACGAAAAAGCAATGTTAAAAATAAAACATGATCAAAAATGCAAACCATCTTCATGTATTGTTCCAGTAATTGGAACGCAAGGGCCTACTGGTCCAACTGGACCAATGGGTCCTACAGGAGCATCGCCAGATTTTTATATTGGTAATGTTACAACTGGCACACCTGGAACTAATGCGTCAGTTACAATTAGAAAAATATAATTTTAATAAAGGAGGAAAAAAATGAATCCAACTGGGTATGTATTAGACTTCGTTATTCCACAAGGACCTACTGGACCACAAGGTTTAGCAGGTGAAGCTGGAGCTACTGGGCCTACTGGACCACAAGGTTTAACGGGTGAAACTGGAGCTACTGGGCCTGCACCTACTTTAGCAATTGGAACAGTAACAACTGGAGCCCCTGGATCACAGGCAAGTGTCACAATAACACCATCTACTTAATTTTATAGAAAGAAGTGATTATTATTAATACAAACTATCTATTAAATTTTACGATTCCGCAAGGTCCTACTGGGCCAACAGGGCCAGCTTCTGGGTTATCTGCTTATGGCGGAAAATATAACACAACATCCCAAACCTTAAATTTAGGAATTGGAACGCAAACACAATTACCATTATCAGTAAATATGCCTAATTTAAACACATCATATACACAGACTAATAGTATTACAATTAACCAAACTGGAACATATGAAATAAACTATTACATGAGCATATCTGCCGCTTTAGCAACGACAGTTACATTTTCAGTTAGACAAAATGGGACAAATATTCCATCAACAACCATATCAAAAGCTCTAACTGTAGGTACTAACACTACATATAACGGTAGTACTATAGTTAATATAACTTCTGGAAACACAATAGATATGGCTATTTCTGCTTTACTTGCTGTTGGAATTACATTAGGAAATGGTGTAAACGCTTCATTGAGTATTAAAAAATTAAATTAAAATGAGTCTTTTTGACTCATTTTTATGTGTAAGTTGTTATTTTTATATTTTTATTGTATAATAACACTGCTTTTTAAGTGTTAACGGGATGTAAATAAATAATATTTTTTTATTTATTAAAACCATATATGATAAAATATAAATGGAGTGATAGATGTGTTTACAAAATTAAATGTATTAGATGAGAAAGATAAAAGATTAAGACAAAAATGTAAAGAGGTTTCTCTTCCACTTTCTGACGAAGATAAAAAAACAATAAAACATATTATTAAACATTTAACATATAGTCAAATTCCAGAATATGAAGAAAAATATAATTTAAGACCTGGTATGGGTCTTGCCTTTCCTCAACTTGGTAAATTAAAAAGAATAATTGTTATTGTATATGAATATGAAGAAGGACAATTTCAAAACTATGTAATTGTTAATCCAAAAATTGTTAGTTACTCTGAAGAAAAAGTTGCACTAGAAACTGGTGAGGGTTGCCTTAGCGTTAACCGCGAAGTTGAAGGACATGTTCCTAGATACGCAAGAATAACAATTGAAGGATTTGATGAAGATGGAAATAAGGTAAAAGTAAGAGCACGTGAAGAACTTGCAGTTGCTTTCCAACATGAAGTTGATCATCTTGATGGAATATTATTTTTTGATAGAATTAATAAAAAGAGGCCTTTTTATAACGAAAATGAAATTAGATTAATATAAAAACAGTTCAATTCGAACTGTTTTTTTAAATCCATACACCATATATAAGAGCTGATAACGCAAGTATAAAACCTACTACCCAAAATAATTTTACGATATCTTGCTCAATCCACCCCATTCTTTGGAAATGATGATGAAGTGGCGCCATTTTAAATACTCTCTTATGAAAGCACCTAAATGAAATGATTTGAATAATTGCAGATAATGTTTCAATAACAAATACTCCACCAATTACAGCAAGTGAAAGTTCGTGCTGAGTTAAAATAGCCACAGCAGCTAAAGTACCACCTAGTGCAAGTGAACCAGTATCACCCATAAATATTTTAGCTGGATGAGTATTGAAAAGCAAAAATCCAATTATTGCACCAGATAAAATGAAACAAAAAATAGCAATATCTTTATAACCCTCTATGTAATAACTACCCCAAGCTAAAAGGCCATAAGAAACAAATGCAATAACTGATAAGCCACCAGCAAGACCGTCTAGTCCATCAGTTAAATTAACCGCATTAGAAGTTCCTACTAATAAAAATAATATAAATATTACATAAAAGACATTCAAATTCCAATCAATGCCAAGTAAAGTTACTTTTAATATTGGACTACCTGATCCAAAATGCAAATAAAGTACATAAAATACTATTGCTACAATTAATTGTAGTATAAGTTTCTGCCATATTTTCAACCCTTTATTTTTACCACTTCTTAAACTAATAAAATCATCTAAAAAACCAATAAAGGCATATGAAACCATAACAAATAAAATAATAAGCAAATTGGTTGACCACTCTATTTTCTGGGTTACTAATAAACCTACAGTAATAATAAAGGTCGGTATTATAAATATTAGACCTCCCATAGATGGTGTTGTTTTTTTATTGTCATGTTCTGGAACATAAGTATTGATATTTTGAAATATTTTTCTTTTCCTTAAAAATGGTATTAAAATAAGTCCCAAAATTGCTGAAAAAATTAGCCCTACCATCAAAACAAAGGCTGATTTTGTCATCGTTAGCATACACTCACTTCTTTCTAGTCAATCAAAATTATAACATTTTATATGCCCATCTGTAAACATCAGAATAGATAAAAATATTATTGTTTACATATATTAATTGAATAATAATTATAGTATTTTTGCAAACTATGATATAATAAAATGCACTAAGGAGAGATTATAAATGGATTATCAATTATTAAAAGGTATTATTAGAAAAATTAATATGTTAGAAAAGGAATTAGAAAAGTTATATTCAATACAAGAACAAGATGCACATAAAGAGTTTTTATTAAAGTGTCGTATTGCAGATAAAAAAGATGAAATTGATGAAATTAAAAAGAAAATAAAAAAATTAGAGGAAGAACTTAAAAATATTATTCAAAATAAACCTATGGAACCTAGAAAATACAATGATTTATATTTAACTGAAAAAAATAATCAACGAAATTATATTAAAAAAGTTCAAGATACATTAGTGGTATCAACTGTTATTTCATTAATAGGAATAATGATATCTTTAATAATGTCATTTCCGCTTATGTATTTATTAATTTTCTTAGGAAGTGTTACAATTGCTGGATTTATTACATTTAAAAAAGATTATAAAAGATTTAAAAAACAAATGTTTAAAGTATACGATCTTCAAAGTAATGAATACAAAAACAGGCAATCATATAATTTATTTATGAAAAAAAGACCAGATTTAAGTAAAGAAGAGGAAATTTCTGAAGCATATGCCTTAATTGGCGCATTAGAAGAAGAAATAAAAAAAATAGCTTCTGCTCTAGAACAATTTCAAATAGCACTTCAAACTAGAGATACTAGAATATATAATTGTGAAAATGAACTATGTCAACAAGAAAGTAACTTTGTAACTCTTTTGAGTGATAGTGATATAGCTGAAATATTATTCAATAGCAAATTTACATCTGATGAACAATTTACAGCGGCTAACATTATAACAAAAGCAAAAAATAAGGCTGCTGCTGCTGCACTTATGAAAACACAAAAATCCTAAAAAAAATTAGGATTTTTTATATTTAGCAATAAATTCTTCATATGGGATTTGTTTATCTATATAACTACCATCTTCATTGAAATAAACTAGTCTATTAGCTACAGTTTCGATTAACTCTGTATCGAAGGTAGAAAATAAAACTGGATATTTAAATTTTTCTAATGCTTTATTTAAAGACTGTATTGATTCGATGTCTAAATGATTTGTTGGTTCATCTAATAATAACACATTACCTTCTTCAAGCATCATTTTAGAAAACATACATCTTACCTTTTCTCCTCCAGATAAAACATTAACACTTTTTAAAGACTCCTCACCAGAGAAAAGCATTCTGCCTAAAAAGCCCCTTACATAACTATCTTCTTTATTTTTAGAATATTTTCTAAGCCATTCTACTAAATTTGTATTTCCTTCAAAATAGTTATTATGGTTTTTTGGAAAATAGCTAGTAACCACAGAAGATCCTACTTTTACTTCCCCACTATCTGGAACTATTTCTCCAGATAAAACTTTAAATAATGTTGTTTTAGCTATTTCATTTTCTCCTATTAAAGCAATTTTGTCTTCTGGTCTAACTGTTAATGAAAAGTTTTTTAATATTTCTTTACCATCTATACTAACATTTATTTTAGATAAACTAATAACTTCTTTTCCTAATCTATTTTCAGTTTCGAAATTAATATATGGGTATTTTCTAGACGAAGGCTTTAACTCTTCTATTTCTATTTTTTCAAGTAATTTTTTTCTTGATGTTGCTTGTTTAGATTTTGAAGCATTTGCACTAAATCTTTCAATAAATGATTTTAGTTCAGCAATTTTTTCTTCTTTCTTTTTATTAGATGCTTTTAACTGTTTTAACATAAGTTCATTTGATTCATACCAGAAATCATAATTTCCAACGCTCACATTAATTCTTTCTCTATCTATATCAATTATATTTGTACATACTGTATTTAAAAAATGACGATCATGTGATACTAAAATAACCGTATTCGGAAAATTCATTAGAAATTCTTCTAACCACAACTTACTAATTGTATCAAGTCCGTTAGTTGGTTCATCTAATAACAAAATATCTGGACTACCAAATAAAGCTGAGGCAAGCAAAACCTTTACTTTATCTTTTTCTTTAAGTTCACTCATTTGTAAATAATGAACTTCATTATCTATACCAAGACCAGATAAAAGTATTGCTGCTTCAGATTCTGCTTCCCATCCATTAAGTGCTTCAAATTCAGCTTCTAACTCTCCTACTTTTATTCCGTCCTCATCAGTAAAATCTTCTTTACAATATAACGCTTCTTTTTCTTTCATGATTTTGTAAAGTTTTTCGTTTCCCATTATAACAACATCTATTACTTGCATATCATCATAAGCGTGGTGGTCTTGTTTTAAAACAGAAATTCTTTCGCCTTTTCCAATTACAATATTACCAGTGGTTGTAGGTATTTCGCCTGATAAAACTTTTAAAAAAGTACTTTTCCCTGCCCCATTAGCACCAATTACTCCATAACAATTATCGTTATTAAATTCTAAATTAACATTCTCAAATAAAATTCTTTTTCCAAATCTTACACTTACATTTGTAACTCTTAACATAATAATCACCTTTTTTGATTATAACAAAAATAAATAAAAACGCAAAACCTAATGCTTGCGTTTTTTTAAAATATTTCCATAATCAATATCACGGAGTTCATATGCTGTAAAACACATAGATATAAAACACATAGTTAAAATAATAGATAATAAGTGGGAATTTACATTTAAATCATCTGATCTGCTTACTTTACCCTCAGTAATATATAGTGCTCTTTTTAAATCAACTAAATCAAATTCTATGGTCCCTAACTTGGTAGACATATAGATTTTTTCTTCATTTAAATGTTCATTTATAAATTTTATAAAGTCATTACGATCAAATTTCTGAACTATTGTACCACTAACACATATTGATATATTGTTGGAAAATGCATCATTATAAATTTCTAAATTTGTTTCATCTTTCCAATAACTTAAATTTTGTCTACCAATCGCATTATAATATGCTCTTTCTAAAAAAGGTAGAGCAATCTTTTCTTTACCTAAAATTACTGTTTCGTCACTATCAAATAACGCATCGATTTCTTCTTTTGAAACAGTATCAACTAATTCATCATTAACTATAATATCGACTGTTATAGAGCCATCATTGTCCTTAACGAAACATTTCACTTTCGTACTGCTATTTTCAAATTCTTCTATCCTTGTTATTTCGCTTTCAATAGATTCAACATCTGTTTTATCTAAAGCTACTACAGATGTACTTACTAAACTAACCGATAATGCCCCTGCAAGAGCTATCATTATTATTTTTTTATGTTTTCTATTAACTCCTCTTTTCATATTATCATACCTTCCAATTTGATTATATCATATTTTTATTATGTTCTAAAAAACACCAAACTTATTGTTTGACGCTCTGGATTTCTTGAATTTCAAATCTATATTCTTGATTAGAATTTGGATATTTTTCTTTATCAACCTTGCCAATAAATAATTCATATGGCCTTGAATAAAGAATGTTATCTCCATATAATGCTCTATATATTACCATCTTTTCATTTGTTTCTGTATGAATGGCGATATCTTCTACTATATAATAATCGCCCTTAAAATGTTTATAAATACCTTTAATTTTTATCATCATTTATTACTGGTAATTTAAATAGATTATTAATTGGAGGAATTCCATCTATCATAAGAGTTGCTAATCTAATGATATTGGCTTTCATTTCTAAATAGAATTCAGACATTTTAGGATTTGTACTTGTTAAAGCAATATAATATAATTTGCCATTATACTTAATTTTAATTTCTTCTAAAATTGGTTCTTTTTCATATGATAATCTATCATTTTCAAAATTATTTAAATATAAGTTTAGTTCAGCTATTTTCCCAAAATAACTAATAACTAATTTTTCAAATAAGTGTTTTTTATCTTTAATATTCAAATACTTATTACCATTTAAACTTACGAGTAAATAATTACCGTTCATAATTACACTTTCTTTTATTTCAGCATTTTTAACACCACTATCTAATGTTAAATAAAAATCTTCATATTTAAAAATCGGCATAATTTCGTAGCTAAGTAGTATTTGAGCATACCTAGCTCTTTCAGCAGCTACAATACTTTCATCATATACAATTTTTAATAAAGCATCCATTATGTTTTCGTTTTTTTCAGCCATTGGACTTACTTGTTTAATTCCCCTATTTTCTAAATAATTAATGGTAGCTGTATCATTATTGTTTAATAAATAAATGCTTGATGCATATTCGTCAGTTCTAACATAATCTTTTCGTTTTAAATAAAATACAGTTAATACTGAATAATAATAGGAAATATATGTTCCACTATATTCAATATCTAGCCCTTTTATAGCATACTCAAAAGCTTTAGTGAATTCATTTAATGAAAAGTAAATTTTACAAATTAAATAGTGTGCTTTTCTACTTTCAGGATTCCAAATTAATGATTTTTCTAGATATGTAATAGCCTCTTTTAAATTACCTTCACTAATTTTAATATCAGCATATGCAAGTAATGCATCATGAAATCTATATGGAATCATATCTAAATTAAGTTCATTTTTATATTTTGTTTTATATAAAACATTTTCATAATAATCTGTTATATGTTTTTGATATTCCTTTGGATTATAAGCATCAATATTAATTTTACCAAAAAATTCATCTAAACAAGTTTTTGGATCTTTTTTATAAATAACTGGGTTAACTGCCCATTCAACTAGCTCGTTTAAACTTTTTACATCCTCCACTTGCACGCCCTCCTTTATTCTCTTTTAATTATATCATATTTAATATAAAAGAAATAGATTATTTTTCTATTTCTTTAATTTTTTAAATTCTAAAACTTTAGGCTTATTTCTATCTTGATGTATCATTAATTCAATTGTACTAAGGGAAGCATGATACGTTTTTAATTCATCTAAATCGCTATCATCAACAGTGTAAAATAGTTCTTTCATACGTTTAAATAAAGCTTCTTTATCTGCTCCTTCTATATCGCGTGCAAAATAAAAGCATGTGGCATAGTCTTCGCCATTTAATACAATTTGTTCATGTGCATTTATATTGGCACCTTCAACTTCTTTAGCAAAATAATATGATAAATTCTCATTATTGCTTTCTATTACTTTTTGTTCAAAATGTTCAATTAGAAATTCTGGTCCAAAGTCTTTCAAATATATTTCAATAGCCTCTTTTAATTCAGCAATTTGTTGTGTACTCATAATACTACCTCCTACACAATAAATATTATATAACAATCTTTTAAATAAAATCAAATGAAAAGAAATAGATTACTTGTCTATTTCTTCTAATTTAACACTTACTAATTTTGATACACCTGATTCTTGCATAGTAACTCCATATAAAACATCTACATATTCCATTGTTCTTTTTTTATGGGTTATTATAATGAATTGTGATTTTTCTTTTAGTTTAGAAACATATTCACCAAATGTATCAACATTGACTTCATCAAGTGCTGCTTCTACTTCATCTAGTATACAGAAAGGTGAAGTTCTTGATTTTATAATTGCAAATAGAAGACTAATTGCAGTTAATGATTTTTCACCACCTGATAATAGTGAAATACTACTTAATTTTTTACCCGGAGGACTTGCAACTATATCAACGCCTGTTTCTAATAAGTTGCTTGGATCTGTTAATTTAAGTTCTGCACTTCCACCCTTAAATAATTCTTTGAATGTTTCTTTAAAATGTTCATTAATAACTTTAAATGTTTTTTCAAATTCTAAAGTCATTTTTTGATCCATTTCTTTAATTATTTCAAGTAGTGTATTTTCTGCTTCACTTAAATCATTAATTTGTTTTAATAAAAACTCATAACGTTCACTAATTCTATCATATTCTTCAGGTGCAGCTAAATTAACTACTCCTATTTCTTTTAATTTTCTTTTAAGTGAACTAACTTTATTTCTAGCCATTTCTTCTGGAATTGCTAAAGTATATCTTTCATATGCCTTTTCATAAGTTAAAGAATAACTTTCATTTAAAGCATTTAACAAATTATCTAATTTAACATCCATACGATTAACATCTATTTCAAGTTGTTTTAATTCGTTAGACTTCAAATTATAGCTGGCATTTTCTTTTTTTATTAAAAGTTCTCTTTCCTCTAATACTTCACTTATTTCGGCTTTTTCTTTAACAAGTCTATCTAAACTATTTTGAACTTCTTCTTTAGCCTTGATAGCAGAGTAATATTTTTGTAACACTTCTTCTTCTTCATTTGAAAGAGTATCATTTAATAAATTATCATTACCTCTTATATCTAAATTCACTTTTTCTAAACGATCTTTAATTGTTTGAGTTTCAATTTGTTTATTTTTTAAATGTTCATTTATTAAAAGTGCTTCTTTATTATGAATATATAATTTATCTTCTTCAGCTTTTAAATCATAATATATTTGATTTAAATCATTTTCAAATTCTTTAATATTTTTAATAACTTTTGTTAAACCATTTTCGGTTTCTTCTAGTTCAAATTTTTCACTTATTGTATTTTTAGATACCTTTACTTTACCACCAGTTAAAGATCCACCGACATTAACAACATCGCCATCTAAAGTAACAATTCTATATCTATGGTTTAACAGTTTACTAAATCTATTAGCAATTTCTAAGTTTTGTGCGACTATAATATGTCCTAATTGGTTTTTAATGATGCTTTCATATTTTTTATCATAAGAAACTAAATTAGAGGCTACACCTACAAAACCATTCTCATTTACTATTTTATTTAAATCTTCTCCATTTACAAATTTAGGTTTGATAATATTTAATGGGAAGAAAGTGGCTCTTCCTATATTTTTTAAATAACTAATTGCTTCTTTTGCATTTTTTTCATCATCTACAATTATATTAGAAATATTCATTCCAAGTGAAGACAAGATAGCAGAACTATATTCCTTGTTTACTTCTATAACATTACCTATTGTATTATGAATACCTCTTAATTTAGGATTATCTAAAACACTTTTAACTGCAAATGGTAAAGATGAATTATTCTCAATAGATTCTTTTAAATGTTCCATTTTGATACTCAAATTATTTTTTTCACGAATATTGTTTGTTAGTTTTATTTCTAAAGTGTTTTTGTTTTCTTTTAATAAATTTATTTTATTAGTTATTTTATTTATTTCTTCTTTTTCTTTGTCTAAATCTGCATTTAGATTAATAATATCATTTTCTAAAGAATTTATTTTATTTTCAAGTTTTAATGATTCTTCTTTTAATTCTGTTATTTGACGATGAACTTTAGAATCATCAGCCTCATAGTTTTTTCTTTCTAAAATAATTGATTTTTGACTATTTAATCTTTCAACTAAAGAAATCATATCAATTATTCTATCTTGATGCGCTTTTATATCACTATCTAATGTTTGTAATTTATTTTTAAATTCTAGTGTTTCTGCTTCGCCTTTAGAGTTACTAGTAGATATTTCAATTATCTCTTTACTTAAAATATCTATCCTATCTTTTCCTTCTTGATATTTTCTATTAATATTAGTTATATCACTTGTTATAAGTGCGATTTCTACATCTTCTAACTCATCTTTGATTTGGATATATTTTAAAGCTTTTTCTTTTGCTTCTTTTAATGGTTCAACTTGAATTTCAAGTTCAGAAACAATATCATTTACTCTATTCATATTATCATGAGTTTTTTCTAGTTTTCTTATTGCTTCTTCTTTTCTTCTTTTATATTTCAGCACACCAGCAGCTTCTTCAAAAATCACTCTTCTATCAGATGGCTTATCACTAATTATACTTTCAATTTTACCTTGTGAAATAATATTAAAACTTTCTTTAGCAATTCCACTATCTAATAAAATGTTAGTTACATCTTTAAGTCTTACTCTTTCATTATTGATAAAATACTCATTAGTTCCATCTCTATAAACCATTCTTTTAATAGATACTTCATCAAAATCTAATGGGAGATATTTATCTGTGTTATCAAAAATTAATGAAACTGATGCTACATTCATAGCATTTCTACTTTTACTTCCAGAAAAAATAACATCAGCCATTGTTCCGTCTCCACGAAGAGACTTAACTGATTGTTCTCCAAGTACCCATCTTATTGCATCAACAACATTACTTTTACCACTTCCGTTAGGTCCTACAATACCAGTAAGTCCTGGCCCTAATTCAATGTTTATTTTATCTGCGAATGATTTAAAACCATGTGCTTTTATTTCTTTTAAGTACATTAACATCACCTTTACACTAATAATCATTATACTATATTTCATTTGTATTTTCAATTATTAAGTAATAGTGTTTTAATACCTCATTTTATAAGTAGTATTAAAATTTTTTTGCTATCAATATATCTTCTTTATTATAATGATTTATATTGTTTTTGTCTTAATTATATATGTTGTCGTAAATATTCTATCATCACTACAGTATTCCATTACATACTTATTTTCTTTTTTACAAATAATTACTCCTACTGTTTTGTCATTAAATGCTTCTTTTATATTTTTATCTACATAATTCATATATTTTTTTATTTGTCCTATATATTCTGCTTTCATTTCTGTTACTTTTAGTTCTATTACTATAAAACAATTATATTTGTAATTAAATAAGAGTAAATCTATGTAATTATATCTATCTCCTATTTTTATTTTTACTTCACTACCATAGTACATAAAACCAACTCCTAATTCTTTTAAAAAATCATCTATGTTTTCTAAAATTAATTTATGGAGTGCATATTCATTAAGTTTTTCATTTTTATTATTTGTTTTTATTACAATCGGATTTTTAATTAATGTATTTACTTTTGGGCTTTTTATTTCCTCTTTATAACCTATTAGTTCATATTCCCTTGATTTTATTCTTTCTCTAAGTTCCCGATAAGAAAGATTTTGAGCAATAGTAATATTTATATAGTATTCTAATTCAGTTCTGTCATCTATAGATAGTAAACATCTATAATGAGTCCAACTCAATTGGGCACTCATTGCGTGCCCTTTTTGAATTAACAAATAAAACTTTCTCATATATTTTAAATTTCTAGTAGAATATCCTTTTCCAAGCTCTTTAGTTA
>CASPVX010000011.1 GCA_949425575.1 uncultured Bacilli bacterium | reverse complement strand
TAATAGCGAAAGTAACAGATGGGACAAACTATATAACAAGTAGTACATATACAGTTACTATGATAGGAGAAGAAAGAAACTTTAATTATACTGGTAATTCACAAGAGTTTGTAGCCCCTGCTTCGGGTTATTATAAAATTGAACTTTGGGGAGCGGCTGGCGGATCAGCTACATACACTACTGGGTATTCTGGTGGTAAGGGTTCATATACCACAGGAGAAATATACTTAAATAAGGATGAAATCTTATATGTATATATTGGAGGACAAGGAACATCACATTCAGGAACAACTTCTGATGCTATTAAACCAAATGGTAATGGTTACAACGGAGGAACTACAGGTAAATTTTTTGCTGATAATTCTAATGCTGGAGGTGGCGGTGGTGCTACTGATATAAGATTAGAAGATGGCGAATGGAGTAGTGAAACATCACTTAGAAGTAGAATAATGGTTGCTGCTGGTGGAGGCGGCGGAGTATCACATCTAAGTTCTCCAAATTTTTCAGGAACAGGAGGAAATGGTGGAACTTTAATAGGTGCTAATCCTATTCAAGCAAATACTACTTGTTATAATTATGGGACTGGCGGTACACAATCTTCTGGTGGTATCACACAAAAATGTGAAATAAGTGGTGTCGAAGGATCTTATAATGGTTTGTTTGGAAGTACAGAGTTAAGAGGCGACAGTCATGCTGGGGGTGGTTCTGGTTATTATGGAGGTGCTGCTGCACATCATGGTGCAGGTGGTGGAGGATCATCATATATATCAGGTTATGCTGGAGTAAACTCTGTAGTTTCTAGAGATTCAACAGCCCATACAAATCAAACACTCCATTATTCTGGAAAATATTTTATAAATACAAATATGCAAGTTGGAACTAATAATGGAAACGGAAAAGCAAAAATAACTTATATTAAAAATCCAAGTAGTAAAGATAGTGAAAAAATAAAAAATGTTAGATATATAAAAGATTGTACTAATGGAAATAGCGGTAATGATGGTAACCATTGGTTAGAGTTACAAGCTATAAGTAATGGAATAAATGTTGCTAAAGATAAAAATGTAACTGCTACAGCAGATACAACTACAGGGTATTATACAAAATATGTAGTAGATGGTATTATGGATAACATCAGGAATTATGCATCAGTATATACAAACAATCAATGTATAACTGTAGATTTAGGGAAAGCATATAACCTTGAAGAAATTGCCATTTGGCATTACTATGGTAGTTCTGATAGAATTTATAAAGACAATGTTACATCAGTTGCTGGAAATGATGGGGTATATAGAACAATTTATAATGGATCATATACAGAAACAGCAACTGGACATCATATAAAATAATAAAACTGCTGATTAATTTTCAGCAGTTTTTGTAAGTGTAATAGGTTTTATTTCGGCTATTGGTTCGTGATAGTTTAAGTAACCAGCAAGTGTTATTATTTCCATAGCAACACTAGCCCCAAATAATAAGTCTAATGCTTTTTTAACTAATGGATCTTTCATGTTTAATGCATCAGTTAAATAAGTAAGAGCAATTGCTGAAAATAAAACAACAGTTTTAATTTTTCCTTGAACAGAACTATCAACTTTTTTACCCTTAGCTTCTTTTTCTAAATTAGTTAGTGCAATTGCAAGCTCTCCAAGAATAATAGTGGCCCATTTAGGGTCTTTTTCTATTAATGGAACAATAAGGCTAATCGCAAAACCTTTATCTACAACTTGATCAAATTTAGCGCCAAATTCAGTTTCAGCATCTAATTTTCTTGCAACCTTACCATCAACGGCATCACTAAGCCCACATATAGCGGCAAATATAGCAGCTTCCTTAGTTTGTCCATTTCTCATTTGATTTGGAATTTTAAATGCTCCAATCATTCTAATAGCAGTAAAAAAATTTGGAACCATTACTTTAATTCCTTTAGATTTTAATTCATTTATAATTTTTTTTCCTCTTTTGTCCATAGTACATCTCCTAATTCAAGATATTATTATTACACTTATAAACAATAAAGTCAATTTTTACTTTGTCATTTTGTTTACATTTCCAAAAATTACATATTGGTTATTTATATACTAGGTATCATAATTTTGATATAATTGTTCTAGTATGTTGGAGGCGATATCAATGAATCAAATGAAAAAATCATTTATATTAGTATTTGCTTTTATTTTATCATTTTGTTTTATTGATAATGCAAAAGCAATTTATACTGATTCAAAAGTAGGTACTTATGAGCAAGAATTAGTTAAATTTCCATGTGATTATCAAAATAAAATAAAAACATTGCATAACACATATCCAAATGCAGTTTTTGTTGCCCAAAATGTTTTTTTTGACTGGAATAAGAAAAAAGAAATAGCTGTTAAATGGAGTGATATGTTAGCAGCAGAAACAAAAGGACAAAAAAGTTTAATTGGAGCAAATGCAATAGCAGCATATAAAACTAGTACATGTGCTCAGCAAAGTGGTAGTGCTTGTTCATGGTATGTTGCTTCACAAACTGGAGTAATGTATTATTTAAATCCATATAATTTTTTAGATAAAGAACATGTATTTATGTTTGAATCACAATTTTATAATTCATATCAAACCGAAGCAGGGGTTGAAAAACTATTTGCTGGAACATTTATGTCTTATAAAAAACCAACTGGTTCATCTAAAACGTATGCCGCAATAATTATGGAAGCAGCAAAAAAATATAATGTTAGTCCTTATATGCTTGCTTCACGTTTAAAACAAGAACAAGGGGCCAAAGGAACAAGCGGTTTAATATCAGGAACATATTCAGGTTATGAAGGATATTATAATTATTTTAATATAAAAGCTAGTGGATCAACAGATAAAGAAGTAATAGTAAATGGGTTAAAACATGCAAAAACACAAGGTTGGAATAGCCCATACGCAGCAATATTAGGCGGAACTAAATTTATAAGAGATGAATATATTGGTGTTAATGATACATATAATGTAAAAGGTCAAATGACAGGATATCTTCAAAAATGGGATCCATATGGCCCAGTTTATGCAGGACATCAATATATGCAAAATATAGTAGCACCTTATTCAGAAGCAGCTAGTACACATAAATCATATTCATCATTTAGTGGTTACAACAACTATAAATATATATTCTATATTCCAATATTTACAGGAGCGCCAAATACAACTAATACAAACTGTAGTGTTTCTACTAAAATAAAATATGGTGATTTAAATAATGATGGTGTTATTGATTCAGCTGATTTACTTAAGATGAGACAACATTTAATTGGTTCAATTAAGTTAACAGGAACAGCTTTACAAAACGCTGATATAAATAAAGATAATACGGTTGATTCAGCTGATTTATTAAGGCTAAGACAACATTTAATTGGAACTAACACAATTAAATGGTAGGAGGTGCAATAATGAAAAAAATTATTTATGGAATAATATCAACACTAATGTTTTTTGGATTGACATTCAAAGCTGAGGCGGCTGCATCATTAAGTGCACCTTCTTCAGTCACAAATGGATCTTCATTTACTGTAAGAGTTAATTTAAGCGGAGTTGCTGCTTGGGTTGTAAAAGTATCAGCTTCTGGACCAGTTAGCGGTTGCTCGATTAATGCTGCAGATGCTACTGAAAATGCAATGAATGGTTCTAAAGTATATTCGGCAACATGCAGAGCTACGGGAACAGGATCAATTAGAATTAATTTATCCGGAAATACTACTACAGCATCTGGTTCAAAGGCAAATATTTCATCTTCAAGAACTGTAAATGTTACTAATAGTAATAGTAATTCAGGTTCTTCAAATAAGAATACAGCGCCTTCAAGAAATAATACTTCAAGTAATAATAATTCAAAATCCTCTAACAATACTTTAAAATCATTAAGTATTGAAGGACAAAAAATTTCGCCAGATTTTGATAAAGATAAAACAGATTACAGTTTAACGGTTCCAAATGATACTAAAAAAATAAAAATAAATGCGGAGGTTTCAGATACTAAAGCAAATGTAACAGGAACAGGCGAAAAAGAAGTAAAAGAAGGTGATAATAAATTTGAAATTGTTGTCACTGCTGAAAATGGAGATAAAAAAACTTATACAATTAATGTAAAAGTTGATACAAAACCAATTATTGTTAAAATAAATGGTAAAGAATTTACAATTATAAAAAATAGAGATGAATTACCTGAATTAGATCTTGAAAAAGAGGAAACAACTTTAAATATAGAAGAACAAGATATTCCTGCTTATCGAATTGATAAATTAAATTGTATTTTAATTGGCTTAAAAGATGAAGACGGAGTAATAAAATATTATATTTTTAACTCTTATAAAGATAAAGAAAAACCAGTAGAATATACACTGTTTAGAGAATTAACTTTTCCTAAAATATATATTTCTTATTTAGATTTCCCAGAAAAATTAATTCCAGATGGTTATAATAAATATAAAGTAAAAATAGGTGAAGAAGAAGTAGATGTTTATAAATTATCTAAAAAATCACGCTTTGGCTTATTTTATGGAGTAAACATTGAAACAGGTGAAAAGAACATCTATAAATATGATAGTAAAGAAAATACAGTTCAAGTATATAATAATGAGGATTTAAAAGAATTAGAAAATAAAATGGAAATAGCCTCATATATTGTTATTGGACTTATTGGATTTAGTTCATTATTACTATTGATTATAGTTATTTTATTAGTAACTAGAAAAAATATAAAAAAGAAACTTATAAATAAATATCAAAAACAGCTTAATAATTAGGCTGTTTTTATTTTTTAATTTTATTGTGTTTTGATTTTTATTATAGTATAATTAAGAATAGAATAATACATGAATAATAAGAGGGTGTTTTCATGAAAAAAAACAATAAGGGATTTACTGTTGTTGAATTATTAGCTTCTTTCGCATTAACTATGGTTATTGTTGTTTTTTTGTTTGAAATTTTAATAGAACTTAAGGACCTATATTATGAAGCTGGTTTGAAAACAGAAGTTGTTCATAAACAATCAATACTTGTTGATAAAATAAGACGTCAATTAGATACGAGTGAACTTGTCGCTATTGATTGTTCTGGCGATACTTGTACATTTAAATTCGCTGATATTAGTCCAGTAGAGTTAACGATAGATGCTGATGGAAACATTATAAAATATGATGATGATGTTATTAAATTTCCAGAGGAAGTAAGATTTGAAGAATATAGCATTTCAACTTGTTCTCTTGCAAACGATAAACCTGATAATGATTTAGGACTTATGGAAGGTACAAATGCTAAAAACTGTTATATAACTTTAAAAATAGTTGTAACCAGTCCAAAAATGGATAAAGATTATCCAATTCATATTGTTTATCCATACGTATATGATCCCGACTTTTTAACAGGCGATTTTACTAATGAAGAAGATTATACTGGTGCAAAAACAAAATATATTTATGATGGTACAGAAAATAAACAATATACTGCTGAGGCAACAGGTACATATAAAATTGAATTACTGGGAGCTACTGGTGGCGGTAGTGATAATAATAGAATTTCTGGAGGGGCAGGAGCGTATACTTCTGGAGAAATTTATTTACATAAAGATGATATATTATATTTAAATGTTGGTGGTGCTGGAAGCAGGAAAACTGGCGAAAATTCATCTAATACTAATGGTGGTTTTAATGGTGGTGGTAACGGAACTACTGCTGATGAAGGTGTTACTCATTCTGGTGGTGGAGGCGGAGCTACTGATGTAAGATTTGGTGGTACTTCACTTAATGATCGTATAATGGTTGCTGCAGGCGGAAGTGGCGCAGGCAATGGTGTAGATGCAGATTCTGGAATTCCAGGTGGTTCATTATCGGCTAGTAATAGTGGAACTAATGGTCCAAAAGGAGCAACACAAACAACAGGTGGTAAGGCTGGAACTAATGGAGCTACTGGTACTTTTGGAAAAGGAGCTAATGCAACTACATTAGGTAGTGGTGCTGGCGGTGGCTACTATGGTGGTGCTGGAGGTGTTGCCAATGGAAAAACAGGAGTACCTGGAACTGGAGGAACCTCTTATATTTCTGGAATGTTAGGTTCAAATTCAATAACTTCTGCTTCCAATAATGCACATACCAATAACTCAAATCATTATTCAGGGAAAATATTTTATGATACCCATATGTATAGTGGAGATAGAGTTCCAAGCGAAAAAAACTCTGAATATTTTTATAGTCAGATGCCAACAGAATTACAAAATGCAGGAGATGGATATGCAATTATAACTTACGAAGGACCAAATATTCCAGCAGAAGCATCTGGATTATCAGGATCAAAAACAAGCTATGATTTAACAGATTCTACTGTTTGGTTAGACGGTTATGATAATTCAGGAGTTGGAATGCATTCATATTCTGAAACAGCATGGCACAATTTGGTGTCTAATAATCATATGAATTTAACAAATGCTAAATGGAAAGCTGATGGTTTATCTCTTTCAGCTACAGGAACATTAACTATGAATGCTGGGACAGCATTTACATTATCTACAGTTTTTTCATTAAATGAATATCCAAGTGAAACAAAAAAATTAATTTCTGGACACTTTGGACTTTATATTACTTCAAACGGAAGTGTTGGTTTTAGTACAGGAACTACAGAAATATTATTTGATTATAAAATTAAAAATTTAAATGTAAAAGAATATTTAACTGTAGTGGGTTCTGGTTCTAATATTAAGCTATATTCAAATGGAAAAGAAGTTTCCTCTAAAACTTTGAATACATCAGTGGCCTCTAATGTTACAATATCTTTACCAGGCACATTAAATGGAACTTTGAATAAGATTATGATCTTTGATAATGAAAAAAGTGCAGAAGAGGTTGATTCTATTTATAGTGAAGACGTTGCTAGACTTGGACCAAAAAATTATGATCTTCCTAATGCTTCTATTGACTATGAATTTGCTAGTGAAGATATATATGATATAGATAAAAAAACAGTAAGTGATATGAGTGGTAATGAAAATAATGGAACTATTAATGGAACTATGACAGTTACAAATAATGCTTTGGTTTTAGATGGTAATGAAAACTATATTGAGTTTAAAGGAAAAGTTAATTATCGTTATTCTGCTTTCTTAATTGTTGATGGATTAAGATCAGGATCAAATCCTAGTTTAATGGGTAATAGTACTTTCCCTGATTTATATTTAAACTCAAATGATAATTATAATTATTCATTTAAGTCCCAAAACGTTAATTCTAGTTTTAATAAACAATTTACTGAATCTAAAAAAGAGTATATTATGATTACATATGATGGTAAAAAGATAGATCTATACGTTGATGGAAAGAAAGTGTCATCTATTGAAACTTCTACTGATCCATTAAGTGTTGATAAAGGATATATTGGTAAAAACTTCAAAGGTAATCTTTATAAATTTACAATGTATGATAGAACACTTACATCAGATGAGATAAAGTCATTATATGAATTTTATTTTTCAGAATTTAAATAATCAGAAGTAAAATTATAACAGAAATAACAGCATGAAAGATTCTAGCAATTAAAAATGGCCAATATTTTATTTCTGAACCAGCAATCATACTTATAACTTGCAAATGAATTGATAGTCCGCCAAAGGATAGGAATATAACACATAAAATTTCTTTAAGTTTTATATCTATATTTATTAAAGAAACATATTTGACACCTTGAGTCATTTCAACTAGGCCATTTATAACATTTTGAACAAGGGGAGTAAATTCAAAGTTTTTAGATATAACAGTTGTTAAAACAAGACATATACTGATAGCCCCTAAAATTAGAAGTAATGTATTTATACTATTAAAAAGAGAATTAGTAATAATTGTACCAATATTTTCGGGAGTGCTAATTCTTTTTTTAGTGTCTCTTAAAATTCTAGAACTTTTAAATTTATTTCTAATACAAATACCAATTACAATATTACCTAAATAATGTGAAAGTAAAAGAGTAACCCCAACCTTATAATCAGTGAAAAAAGTCATACCTATAGTACCTAATATAAATAGTGGATTACAAAAATGAGTAAACATAAGCATTTTTGAAGCTTCGTTTTTATCGATTAACCCTTGATCATATAGTTCTCTTGTGTACTTTGCATTACCAGGATTTCCTGATATAATACTCATTATGAAGATAAAGGCACTTTCGCCACTTGTTTTAAATAAAATCTTCATAACAGGTTTAAAAAGTTTACCAGTTATTTCAACAAAACCAAGCTTAATTAAAATTTCTGATAGAACAAAAAAAGGAAAAAGTGAAGGAAATACATTATTTTTCCAAATATCAAAAGCAAATCTAACAGATTTTATAACATCACTTGAGTAAATTAGAATTTGCAGTAAAAAAAGTAATAGAATTAATATGAGAATAATTTTTTTAATTTCTTTCATGATTCCTCCAATAGAAAGGGTATAAATATGATTAATAAAGTATATGAAAAAACAAAACAATTTATAAAAGAAGGTTATAAAACAATAATTATTTTAATAGTATTTTATTTTTTGGCTTTCTATCAATTTCCTTATACAATAAGTAAGCCAGGAGGCCTTATTAACACTGAAGATAAAGTAGAAATAAGTTCCACTTTGCACATGAAAGGATCACTAAATATGGCATATGTTAGTGAAGTTCCATCTAATGGATTATTTATGCTTTTGAGTTATATTAATAAAGATTGGGAAAGAGAAAGATATAACGATGAAGTATTTACTAAAGAAGAGGAAAATGAGTTAAATCGTTTGATGCTTAATGAAGCAAATAATGATGCATATATATGTGCTTTAGATGCATCTAAAATAAAATATAAAAAAGAAGATAATAAAATTTATATTACCTATATTGATGAAAACGCTAAAACAGATTTAAAAATAGGTGATCAAATTGTAAAAGTAAATAATACTGAAATTAAAGATAAACAAGAATTATATGATTTAGCTAAAAAATATAAAGTGGGTGACACTATATATTTTACGGTTCTTCACGATAATAAAGAAATAGAAAGAACTGCGACATTTATAGATGTAGATGGCATGCCTAAAATTGGCGTTGTTTTATATGAATCTTTTAAAGTGAAATCAGATAGAAATGTAGAATTTAATTTTAAAAAATCAGAATCAGGAGGTTCTGGAGGATTAATGATGACCCTTACTATTTATAGCTATTTAAATAATAAAGATTTAACTGATGGTAAAAAAATCGTAGGAACAGGTACTATAGATGCAGAAGGAAATGTTGGCGAAATAAGCGGAGTTAAATATAAATTATTGGGCGCTGTAAGAGAAAAAGCCGAAGTATTTTTAGTGCCAAAAGGTGATAATTACAAAGAAGCAAGGGATCTTAAAAATGAAAGAGGCTTAGATATTGATATTGTGAGTGTTGAAACATTTAATGATGCACTTAAATATTTAGAAGAAATGAAATAATCATTTCTTTTATTTTTTCTATCAAAATATAAAACATTGACTATTTTTATGATTTTATACTATAATTAAAGGGTAGTTAGGATGATTTTAGATGGAAAGAAAAGACGTAGATATAAACAGAGTAACGCCTATGATGAAACAATATTTAGAAATAAAAAACGCTAATGAAGATTTGATAATCTTTTTTAGACTAGGCGACTTTTATGAAATGTTTTTTGATGATGCGGTTAAGATTTCAAGGGAACTTGAACTTACCTTGACAGGCAAATCTGCTGGATTAGAAGAAAGAATTCCTATGTGTGGAATTCCTTATCATGCAGCTGAAGGGTATATAGAAAAATTACTTGAAAAAGGTTATAAAATTGGTATTTGTGAACAATTAGAAGACGCTAAAGATGTTAAAGGAATAGTTAAAAGAGGAATCGTTCAAATAATAAGTTCAGGTACAGTTACAAGTGGTGATATGCTTAAAGCAAATGACTTTAATTATATTGCAAATGTTGTAGATTTTAAACATGCCTATGGAATTAGTTATGCAGATGTATCTACTGGACAAATATACGTTCAAATTGTAAATCATAATTCAGTTAGTGTAATTAGTGAAATAAATAATTTGGGAGTAAAAGAAGTTGTAGTAAATTCTAAAGTTGATAATAATATAATAAATATTTTAAAAAATCAATTTCATATCACAGTGACAATTACTGATGAGTCTACAGAAAACTATAAATCAATTTATGAAGAAATTGCCGATTTTAGATACATAGAAACAGTAAAACATTTACTTGCTTATATTGAAAATAATCAAAAACGAGATCTTCTTCATTTCCAAAAAGTAATTGTTAGAGAAAATAAAAATAGATTAAAAATGGATGCCCATACAATTAGAAACTTAGAACTTGTAGAAACTTTAAGATTAAAAGAAAGAAATTACTCTTTAATTTGGCTTTTAGATAAAACAAAAACAGCAATGGGTGCAAGAATGTTAAAAAATTACATTTTAAATCCACTTAAGGATAGAGAAGAAATTACTAAAAGACATAATATAGTTGATACTTTACTTAAAGAATTTATTCTAAAAGGCGAGTTAGAAGAGGCTTTATGTAATATTTATGATTTAGAAAGATTATCAGGAAAAGTTGCATTTGGTAGTGTAAATGCAAGAGATATGTTACAGCTTAAATCTTCTCTAAAAGTTTTTCCAGTAATTAATACAATACTAGGTGAATTAAAACTAGAAAAAATAGATGAACTTAAAGAATTATATGATTTGCTTGAAAAAAGCATATATGAAGAACCACCAATTTCTATTAAGGAAGGTTATATAATAAAAGATGGTTATAATGAAGAGTTAGATGAACTTAAGAATCTTCGTAAGGGTGGCAAAGATTTTGTTGCAATGTTTGAAAGGGAAGAAAGAGAAAAAACAGGAATTAAAAACTTAAAAGTTGCTTATAATAGAATCTTTGGTTACTACATTGAAATTTCTAAAGGAAATCTTGATTTAGTTAAAGATGATTGGGGATATCAAAGAAAACAAACTCTAGCAAACTGTGAAAGATTTATAAGTCCAATTTTAAAAGAAAAAGAAGCACTTATTTTAAATGCTGAAGAAAAAATAATTGAACTTGAATATAATTTATTCTTAGAAATAAGAGATAAAGTACGTACTTTTATTCCAAAATTACAAAATGCCGCTAAAAAAATAAGTGAAATTGATGTGATGCAAGCATTTGCAACTGTGACAGAACAAAATAATTATGTAAGACCAATTATTACTGAAAATGAACTTGATATAATAGATTCAAGACATCCAGTTGTTGAAAAAGTTGTAGAAGGCGAATTTGTATCAAATGATATTAAGATGGATAAAAACACTAATATTTTATTAATAACAGGTCCAAATATGGCAGGAAAATCAACATACATGCGTCAAATGGCTATAATTTCTATAATGAATCAAATAGGGTGTTTTGTTCCAGCAACAAGTGCTAAATTACCAATTTTTGATGCTATTTTTACAAGAATAGGAGCAAGTGACGATTTAGTAAGTGGGGAATCAACATTTATGGTTGAAATGATGGAGGCAAACAACGCTATTAGTAATGCAACTGACAATAGTTTAATTTTATTTGATGAATTAGGAAGAGGAACAGCAACATTTGATGGAATGGCTTTAGCACAATCTATAATCGAATACATTCATCAAAATATTAAAGGAAAAACATTCTTTTCAACACATTATCATGAACTTACAGATTTAGAAAATACACTTTCAAATCTTAAAAATATTCATGTGAGTGCTCATGAGGAAAATGGAGAAATTACTTTTTTACATAAAATTAAACCAGGAAGCGTTGATAAAAGTTATGGTATTCATGTAGCAGGACTTGCAAAATTACCTGAGTCTTTAATTAAAAGGGCTACAGAAATATTAGATGTCTATGAAAATAAGGAAAAACATAGAGATATTAAAATTCAAGAAGCTCTTCCAATTGATGAGTTAATTTCAGAAAAAAGCGAAATAGAAAAGGAAGTAGAAAATATTGATCCTTTAAATATTACGCCTATGGAAGCATTAAATATTATCTATAAATTAAAAGAATTATCTAAAAAATAGTCATTTATCTATGTGGCTATTTTTTTTTAAAGTATAGAAATTTAATTTGACAATAATAAATAACTATGATACTGTACTCGCGAAATGAGGGGGATATTATGACAGAAAAAATAAAAAAATTTAAAGAATTAAAAGAAAGATTAGACTATTTATACTCTGTAAAGGAGTCTACAAATACTATATCTTCTAGTACAAAAAAAGAAATTATGGAAATAGAGAATAAAATAAGGGATTTAGAGAAAACTCTTGGTATTTTAGATATAAAGAGCGAGTTAGAAAAAATTAATAAGGAAATAATTGGTAATAGCCGTATTGAAGATACTATGAATCAATTAATACCAAATCAAAGAAAAAAAACAGATAGCCGAAAAGCATTTATTTCTTCATTCCGTGTTTTTTTAATAGGTACTGTGGCTGTGACATTAATTTTTGGATTTCCAATAGCAAGTCTTATTTATACTTCAATAGTAGGTTTTATTGCATCTATATGTATTGCACTTGTAGTTAAGATTAAAGGCCCAGATGACACAATATTATTAATAGAAGCATTAGAAACAGCAAGGAGTGAAAAATCAAAACTATTAAAATCTAAAAAAGCATATCAAAGTGAACTTGAAAAAGCTTATAGTGATCCTATGTTTGCTAAATTTTACAAAAAAAGAGATGAACTTAATAGTTCTTATGCGGATATGGAACTATGTAATAATGAAACTAATGACGAAATTATGTCTGTAGAAGCAGAATATAATAGATTAGGTTTAGAAATAGCAACTGAACTATCATCAATGTCAGATAAAGAAACTTTATCAAGTGAAGATATAGCTTCTATCTTACCTGAACTAAAAGCAATTTTAGAAACTCGTGTAGAAGAAAAATTGGCAAATAAACTATCACTACAATAGTATAAAAACAAAACGATATTTTATCGTTTTTTTCTTTTAAAAATAAATATAAAATCAATTTGACAAATAGGATCTTTTGTGTTAATATAACCCACTGAAACAAGGGGAAAACACATATTTTTATATAAAAATTAAGTAAAAGAATAAAAAGGGGGTAATGTTTATGGATACAAAGCCTAAAAAGATATCGAATCGCATTATAGTAACAATTGCCTTCGCTTTAATTATTTTTGGGATTTGTATCCTTTTAAGTAATTATATAAGCGGGAAAATTGATTTAGTATACGAAAACTTTAATATCGATTCATTTGTTGAAGAGCAAGATGAAAAATATACAGAAGAAATTGCTTCAAGTGAAGCAGTTAAAAAGCTTACTGAAAACCAAGCAAATTATTTAGGTTTACTTGAAATAGATAAAATAGGATTAAGTAGGGGCTTTTATTCTAAAGAGAGTAAATAATGTTAACCGAAATGTAACTATATTAGAAGCCTCTGATTACCCTGATAAGGTTGGCGGAAATGTAATATTTGCAGCCCATTCAGGAAGTAGTTACTTAGGATTTTTCAAACATTTATATAAATTAGATATTGGAGATACGGCCAGAATAACATATAAAGGAAAAAAATATAATTATAAAATAACAAAAATTTATTACGAAAATAAAGATGGAGATATTGCAATTCAAAGAAACAAGAATAAATCAACACTAACACTTATTACTTGTACTAAAGATGATAATACAAAACAAACGGTATATATTCTAGAACGATTTTAATTAAATAAAAAGGGGGTGGGAATATGCCAAAGTTAACAATTTTCGAAAAATTTGATATTCTTTTAGACAATGTTTTGGCAAACCCTCTTTTTCTAATTTTATTAATTATACCTATTGTGGCTTTTATAATTAATAAAACAAAATTTAAAAAATTTGCAGTTTTATTTTATGTAATTGCAACAGTAGTTGTATTTGCAATTAATTATAAATATATTCCAATATTATTTGATAATTTAACAGAAACAATTATTACATTTTTAATGTTTCCAAGCATTGGATTAGTGTTAGGTGTTGTTATTGCAGAAGTTGTTATTATGCTTATGACTATTGCTAAAAACTATAGAACACCAGTTAAAATTATCAATAGTATTTCATTTGTATTTATTCAAATAATGTTTGCAGTTATTCTTAAATTAACTGAAAATAGTAAGATTGATTTATCAAAAACAGATAGTGTTTATAATAGTATTGATTTAGGTACAGTTATGCAAATGATGATGCTAACATTTGGATTACAATTAGTGTTATTATTAGTAAGTAAATCAATTGATAAAGTTACTTTATCTTTAGATAATACAAAAGAAAAACCAGAAGTTTTAATTTCTGAAGAAGAAGTAGAAATTGATATCCTAGAAGATATTGCTGAAGAAACTCTTGTACCTGCAATAGTAACAGAAAAAGAGCCTGAACTTTTACTTGAACCTATTAATTTTGAGGAAAGTTATGAAAATATCTTTAATAAAAAACCATTATTTAATAAAACAATGGTACTTAATAGAAATATTATTACAACTAAAAAACCATTTATTAAAACAATGGAACTTAATAGAAGTATTATTACAACTAGAAAACCATTTATTAAAACAATGGAACTTAATAGAAGTATTATTACAACTAAAAAACCATTTGTTAAAACAATGGAAATTGATAAGGATATGAGTAAAGTTATTACTACAAAAGATATTATCAATAAAGACAAATATGATGAAATCATTAATAATTATGATAAGTTAGTAGCTTCAATTACTCCAGCAGTTACAATCGCACATAAATCAATCAGTAAAAAAGATATTGTAAATATTGCTGATAGAGTAGAAACAATTGAAGAGTCTAATGAATATATAAGTGAAGAAAATAAAAAACAACTAGAAGAAGAACTACTTACTTATAAGGAACAATTAATTGAATATAAAGAGAACCAAATTAAAAAACAAAACGATTTGAGAAAAGAAATGGAAGCTTATACAAATATATTTGGTATTTCTAAAGATGATTTTAGATATTAAAAAGAGAACTTTTAAAAAAGTTCTTTTTTAGTTTATGTTAACTAATTTTTCTTGTTATTTAATCTTATTTTTGTTATAATTTATAAAGAATAGAGAAGTGATGATATGGGTAAAAGAGGGCAGGCTTTAGTAGAGTTTATATTAGTATTACCAGTAATCCTTATTATTCTGTTAGTTATTTTTAATGTTAGTTATGTTTATATAGAAAAATATGACTTGGAAAATGATTTAGAAACGATTACTGACTTATATAAAAACGGAGATACAAAGACATTAAAAGCATATGTAACAAAAGAAGAAATAAAGTTTGATGAGAAAAAAACAGGTAATTTAGTTGAACTTACAGTTTCTAAAGATGTTTTGATAAGTGCACCTATTTTAAATAATGTTTTAGGTAAAAACTTTAATTTAAAAACATCTAAGACTATTTATTCAGGAGAAAAAAATGAATAATCGTGGACAAGTTTTAATTATATTTGTTCTTTTACTGCCAATACTTTTTCTTATATTAGCTTTTCTTATAGAAATAGGGGATTTGTTAGTTTATCAAAATAAACTAGAAAGTAATGTTAGATACATTGCCAGGTATGGCGCTGAACATATAGATGATATTGATTTAAAAAACAAATTACAAACTTTAAATGTTAAAAATTTAGATGGTAAAGCTAAAATAACAATTGATGAAAAAAGTGTTAAAGTTTATATTAAACAAAGAAAGAAAAGTGTCTTTAGTTTTGTAAGTATTCCTTTAAATGTGGAGTTTACTTATAAAGGCGAGATTAAAGACGGTAATGTAGTTGTAAAAAAAGAATAAGGAGGAATATTATGGCACTTAAAACTGCTAAAATCATAACATTTACATCAGTAAAAGGTGGTACAGGTAAAACAACAACAGTTTTAAATATTGCTGGCCTTTTAAATAAGAAAAATTTAAAAATATTAATAGCTGATTTTGATTTTTATGGAGGAGTTATTGCTTCAAGTTTAAATTTGGAATATAAAAATGATGTTTATACATTTGTTAATGATTTGATGAATAATAAATTTGAAACAGTAGATGATTATGTTACATCATTTACAGATAATATTGATATTCTTCCTGCACCAAGAGATCCAAGAAGTGCAAGTAAAATAAATGCTAAATATATTGAAATTATTTTAAATAGATTAAAACCAAAATATGATATTATTTTAATAGATACAAACCATATCGCAACACCTATTAATTTAATAACAATGGATATGTCTGATAATTTTTATTATATAATTACAAATACATTAGCGGATTTAAAGAATATGAAATCAATGGTTTCAATATTTAAAGATATGAATGAAGAAGATTATAGAATTGTTTTAAATAATTCTATTATGAATATTAAAACAATCTATTCAGATTATGATATAAAAAATATGATTAAGACTGAAATAAATTTCACAATACCAAAATCATTATATGAAAAAAATATTGAAAAATATATTTATGATGGAAAAATAATAACTATGAATAGTAGTTCAAAATATGAAGCATATGAAAATATAATAAATGACTTTTTAAAGAATTGAGGAGGGTAAAGCATGAGTAAAACATTTACAGAAGCATTTGATGTTAAGATAGATCAATATGTTCCAGATATAGTTGACGATTATGATGCTTTTCCTAATAAAGTATTATTGGAACAACTGCGTAATGAAATCATTCAAAACTTAATAGATGAAACATTAGAAAATAAAGATTCACTTTCTGATTTCATTAAAACACAAGTTGATAAGACAGTAGAAGGTTATGATTTATCAGCCTCTGAAAGATCATACATTTATAATTTGATTGATAATGAAATTAATGGTTATGGACCACTTACTGAACTTTTAAAAGATAAAAATATAACTGAAATAATGGTAAATGGAAAAAATGAAGTTTATGTAGAATTAGATGGTCATATAATTAAAGATAATAGTATTAGTTTTGTTAATGATGACCATATAATTAGAGTTATTCAAAGATTAGTACAACCAATAGGAAGAACTATAGATATTTCAAATCCAATGGTAGATGCAAGACTAGCTGATGGGTCAAGATTAAATGCTGTAATCCCACCACTTTCAATCAAGGGACCAGTTCTTACAATTCGTAAATTTAAAGAAGATGCATCAACAATTGATGATTTACTTAGAAATGGTACATTAACTCCATATATGGCAAGATTTTTAGAAGCAGCTGTAGAAGCTAAATTAAATATCATGATAGTTGGTGGAACAGGTAGTGGTAAAACAACACTTCTAAATGTTCTTTCATCATTTTGCTCTGAAGATGAAAGAATTATTACTATCGAAGATGCTGCAGAACTTAAATTAAAACAAAAACATGTTATTTCTTTAGAAACAAGAGTTAATAGTTATGAAGGAACTGGAGAAGTGACAATTAGAGATTTAGTTATAAACAGTCTTCGTATGAGACCAGATAGAATAATAGTAGGAGAAGTTCGTGGAAAAGAAGCTTTTGATATGCTTCAAGCTATGAATACAGGCCATGACGGAAGTTTAACAACACTTCATGCAAATGGAACAATGGATGCTTTAAACAGATTAGAAACAATGGTACTTATGACAGGAATTGAAATACCAGTTTCTGCTATTAGAGAGTATATTGAACAGGCTATTGATGTTGTTGTTAGAATTGAAAGGCTATCAGATGGAAGACGACGAGTTACAGATATAAGCGAGATTGTCGGAATTAAAGATGGCGATATTCAACAAAAAGGAATTTTCAAATTTAAACAAACTGATGTTTTAGATAATGGTGAAGTTGTAGGAGAATTCTTAGTATATAAAAGAAAACCAAAAGTATATAACAAAATAAAGGCTAAAGGAATAGATAAAATAAAAGATATATTTGAGTAGGAGGATTATTATGGTAGAAAACGGTAAATTCAATATAAATAGTATAGATACACCAACAAAAAATGATGTTACCATCATGTTTTCACCAAATAGTACTACTACCAAATATGTTTATACAATATATGATGGAACTACTGTTAAAAAATCAGTAGAAGTTATAGGTAATAAACCTACAAATATATATTTAAATGAAACAGGAATATATCATATTGAAGTTACTACTTATAGTAATAATAAAATAACGGGAATTACTAAAAGTGGTAATTATTTAGTAGATAAAACGGCCCCAGAGTTGGATGTAGGGGAGGAAGAAATTTCACTTCATGAGGGAGATACTTTACTTGTTGATGAAGGTATTAAAGCAATTGATAATTTTGATGGCGAAATAACAGGAAATATTACAAGTAATTATAGTACTCTTGATCTAAGTACTCCAGGTCATAAAACTTTAATTTATACAGTTAGTGATAGAGCTGGCAATATGACTTCTAAATCAGTAGATATTAATGTATTAGAAAAAGAAGGAAGTTTATTTGCTATACAGATAGTTATTATTTTAATACTATTAATGTTTACCTATTTAATAGTTAGATTTAGAAGAGCTATGAGGTATGAAAAGAGAATAAACCCATTTACAATTGAACCAATTAAAGATAATACGGTTAGTTTGTTTGAAAGATTTGCTGGTGTTTATCATAGAATGACTGCATTTTTATCTAAGTATTTAGAAAAATCAGTATTTATGCAAAAATATGCTAAAAAACTAGATAAATATGCAGTTGTTAGTACACTTAATCAAAATGGAATGGAAATATTAGCAGGTAAATTTTTAATCGCATTTTTATTTTTCTTTATCGCTGTATTTTCTAAAACAATACAATTAAAACTATTAAATGTTTATGAGTTTGTAATACCACTTACAATTGGATTTATGGTATTAGATGTAATCTACTTTATAAAATATAAAGTATTTAGAAGGAAAATAGAAAATGATCTTTTATCAGCAATAATTGTTATGAATAATGCCTTTAAATCAGGAAGAAGCATTAGTCAAGCGATCGAAATTGTTTCAGAAGAAGTAGAAGGTCCAATAGGTAAAGAGTTTAAAAAAATGAGTTTAGAATTATCTTATGGGCTTAGTATAGATATTATATTTAAAAGATTTTCAGAAAGAATACAATTAGAAGAAGTTAGTTATTTAACCGCATCGTTATCGATTTTAAATAAAACAGGTGGTAATATTATAAAAGTATTCTCATCAATTGAGAAAAATTTATTTAATAAAAAGAAATTAAGGTTGGAATTAGAATCTTTAACAGGTAGTAGTAAATTAATTGTTTATATGTTATTTACAGTTCCATTCTTATTTATAATTTTTGTTTCTGCTATATCACCAACATACTTTTTCCCATTTATTACGACCGAACTTGGGAATGCGCTATTAATAGGAATGCTTATTTATTACATTATTTTTATAATAAGTGTTAGGAAAATCATGAAGGTAGTGATATAATGAATAGGGGATTTATAAAAAAAATATATAGAAAAAAAGATTATGAGAAGATAAATGAAAAAATAGAAAGTCTTGGAGATGATGCTGTTTTTGATACTTTAACATTTTGTAATCTTAGATTATTTTCTAGTATTGTTCTTTTCCTTTTTATAATGTATACAACAAAACTTGGTTACATAACAGCACCATTTTTAACAATTGTATATTATTACTTGTTTTATTATATTTTTATAACAAGACCAGTAAAAAAAAGAACAGAAAAATTAGATTTTGAAGCCCTACATTTTTTTGAAATACTTACACTTACTTTAGAGTCTGGAAAAAACTTAGAACAAGCTATTAAGATTACTTGTGATAATGTTAATTCAGAACTTGCAGATGAGTTTAAAAGAGCTTTGTTTGAACTTAATTTTGGTAAACCATTAATGGAAGCTTTAGATGGTATGAGAAAAAGAATACCATCAGAAACAATCAATAATATTATTTTAAATATTACTCAAACTCATGTTTTTGGAAATAGTATTTTAGATACAATGTATAATCAAATAGATTTTTTAAGAGAAAAACAAATATTAAGAATTAAAGGTCAAATAAATAAAATACCGAATAAAGTAAGTATTGTTTCAGTAATATTTATTGTACCACTTATTTTAGTTTTGATATTAGGACCATATTTAATTGAATTTATAGGCTAGGAGGAATAAAATGATATATCATATGATAGGAATAAAGGGAACTGGTATGAGCGCACTTGCAGGAATTTTGTGTGAGCTTGGTTATGATGTACAAGGCAGCGATGTTGATAAACACTTTTTCACTGAAGAAGGCCTAAATAAATTAGGAATTAAAATTTTACCTTATGATGAAAAAAATATAAATGAAAATATGTATATTATTAAAGGAAATAGTGTTAAGGAAGATAATCCTGAAGTAATGAAGGCAAGAGAATTAGAACTTACTGTATACACATATCAAGAAATGGTAAGTAAGCTTACAAAAATGTTTACTACTATTACTGTAGCTGGTTGTCATGGTAAAACAACAACATCAGCAATGATGTCACTTGTATTAAATAATTTAGTAGGTGCTAATTATTTAATCGGTGATGGAACAGGGCATGCAAATAAAGAAAATAAATTCTTCGTATTAGAAGCCTGTGAATATTATCGTCATTTTTTAGAATACCATCCATATTATGCAATTATTACAAATATTGATTTAGATCATACAGATTATTTTAAAGATATTGCTGATGTTATGGATGCATTTACAGAATATGCTAATAGTGCAGAAAAAATGGTTATTGCTTGTGGTGATAGTTCTTATACTAAAGCACTAGAAATTAATAAACCAATTTTCTATTATGGTGTAGATGAAGATAATGATATTATTGCCAAAGATGTTGAATATACTAAAGATGGAACAAGCTTTGATGTTTTTGCAGAAGATAATTACTATGGACATTTTGATTTACCTATTTATGGAAAACATATGCTTCAAGATGCACTTGCTGTAATAAGTATTTGTTATTATGAAAGATTAGATGCTAAAGAAGTAGGGAAAATTCTAAAAACTTTTGAAGGTGCTAAAAGAAGATTTAATGAAATAGAAGCAGGAAGTAATATAATTATTGATGATTATGCTCATCACCCAAATGAAATGAAGGCTACTTTAAAAGCAGTAAAACAAAAATATCCTAATAAAAAAGTAATAGCTGTATTTCAACCACATACATTTTCAAGACTTAATTCATTTAAAGATGATTATATAAAAGTTTTAGAAACTTGTGATGAATCATATGTTTTTGATGTTCATCCAGCTAGAGAAGTATATAATCCAGAAACTGATGTTACTAGTGAATATATAATTTCAAGTAATGAAAGTTTCCATAAATTTGAAACTTCAGATGAATTGCTAAAATATGAAGATTCAGTAATAGTATTTATGAGTCCGAATGATTTAAGTAAATATATAAATGAATATAAGGAAAATAAAGAAAATTAAGCATTTTTACAAATGCTTTTTTATGTAAAAAAATAAGCAATTATATTTATTGCTTATTTAAACTATAAATATTAAAGTGTAATAGATTAAGAAAGTAATTAACATTAATGCTCCTTCTAACTTTGTTATTTTTTTAGATGTTTCCGCAAATATAAATAATAAAAGGGAAGATCCTACTAAAACAATTAAATCCATTGATTGAAAACTAGACGGTGTTATTCCACCAAATATTGCAACTGGAATTCCTAATACAACACATATATTAAATATATTACTTCCTATAACATTACCAACTATTAAATCTAATTCTCCTTTTTTAGCTGAAACTATAGTTGTAACAAGTTCTGGTAAAGATGTACCTAAGGCAATAATTGTTAAAGCAATAACCCTTTCACTAATTCCTAATGTAGTTGCAATACTAGATGCATTATCAACTACTAAGTTACTACCTAATACTATTCCGCCTAGTCCTAATAAAACAAATAATAGGGACTTTCCTAGTTTAAATTTAGGTTTTTCTTCTTTAGATTTTTTACCTTGTTTTGCTAAAGTTATTAAATAATATAAAAATATAGTAAAGAATAATATAATTATAATTCCATCAGACCTAGTTATTTGATTTACAGAACCATTTCCTAAACTTATATCTAAAAATAAAACGACTAATAACGTTGATATTAATAATGTTAATGGTAATTCTTTTTTTACAGTGTTATCTTTAATAGTAATAGGACAAATAATTGCGGCAACACCTAATATTAATAAAATATTTAAAATATTGCTTCCTATAACATTACCAAGTAACATATCAGTACTTCCAGATGCTAAAGCACTTATTGAAACAGCAAATTCAGGTGCAGAAGTACCAAATGCAACAATGGTAAGACCAATAAGCATTTTTGATACTTTGAAATTTTGAGCCGTTGAAGAAGCCCCATCAACAAATATATCAGCTCCTTTAATAAGTAAAATAAAACCAATAATTAGTAATAAAATATTTAAAATCATTTTTATGCCTCCTTAGTTTAAAAACATTATAACATATTAATAAAGTTATTAGATTAGTTAATTTTTTATTTATGTAAAGTATAAACGAACAGTGTAAATGCACACTTGACGAAAGTCTGGGGG
>CASPVX010000010.1 GCA_949425575.1 uncultured Bacilli bacterium | reverse complement strand
GTATTCTGATAAATCTTTACCAAAAATTTCAGTAATATCTTTATCAAATACATCTTCTATATATGTGGCATCCATCTTTATAAATTTTAAATTTGGTATTTCTTCTGTTATTGATTCTATAGCTCTTACTAATACACTATCAAACATTTCAACACCAATAAAATTAATTTCTGGATATCTTTTAGCATTTTCTATAATAAATCTGCCCTTACCCATACCTATTTCTAAGTATACTGGTTTATTATTGCCAAACAATTTATTATATTTACCTCTATACTCTTCTTTATTCTTTATAACATATTCACTATTTTCTATTACTTCCTTAGCACCTTTTACATTTCTTAAACGCATAATTATCAACTCCACACTTTAATTCTGTACTAGATATTATAACATATATTGAACCATTTTGTTATAAAAGCATATAATTTATTAGATAAGTTAAAGGAGGAAAAAACGTGAAAAAAGATAGAAATTGCGGGGGAAATTATCCTGTATACTCAAATATGCCTATGCAAATGGGGCCTATGCAAGGAATGCCTATGCCTACTTATGGAGGAATGCCTATGCCAATGCCTATGGTGGGACCTATGCAAGGAATGCAAACAGAGATAAGTTCAAATTATTCTAATGTGGAAAGTCAAATAAATAATTTAAATAATCAAATAAATGCATTAGAACAGAGGGTTAGTTCTTTAGAGTCTTTAGTTAATAAAGGGTTTTCTAACAACTACAACACATCTAATTATCAAATGATGTAAAAAAGTCACTTAATTGTGACTTTTTATTTTACTATTTCATAACTTTTTAGATAATAATCATTATTATCTTTTTTAAAGGTGTATTTATATTGTGGCTTTAAATTTTTAAATTTTTCTTTATTGTTTATAAAATAGTTGCTTGCTAAAGCATCATTACCTTCTCCTGAATTTTCATCAATAAATTGATCAAAATCGGAAAGCATTGTTTTATAGGTTGCATCACTGTAATAATGACCAGAAGCTCCTGATGTCATTGGTGCAACATACAATTTTGTTAATGTTAAAATATAGTTATCATTTTCTTTAGTTATATTTGTAATTATATCATTTACTGCTTTTACATAATCGCCACCATGTCCATGTACTGGAATATTTCCTTCTTTATAAGCTACATACTCACCTTTACTAGTATCATATTTATAAAGTGGTTTATTATCTAAAAAGCAGATAATATCTGGATAGCTAGTTGGAATTATTCCAAATACTGTTTCAAAATAATTATCGACTTCCGCTTTTGTAAGGTTTAAATCTTCACTCAAATTTTTAGATTGATCCTTATCCCAAAAATAATAAAGCATCGTAATTAATTGTTCGTTTGTTGGCATTTCACTAAATGAAGTACTTTTCTCATAAACATCTAATTGATCCATATTATAATCATTAATTTTCTTTTCTAAAACTGCACTTATTTGTTCTAAATTTTCCTCTGGTTTTGCATCTTCTTTCTTTTCTGTTTTAACAGGTTCCTTTTGCTTCTCTTTATTTAAAAATTTATCATAAATAATATAACCAGAAGTTCCAAGTAATAGAATAACTAAAATAACTACTAAAATATTTTTACCCTTGCTTTTTTTCATACTAACATTTTCCTCCATAAAACACACCGTCTTTCTATAATTAATTTAACATATTAAACAAATAGCATCAATAACATAATTTTTTATATGTGTAAAAACATGTATATAAAAAGAAGAATATAAATTCTTCTTAAAAATTAACTTGTGGTACTTCTTTGTCCTTTTCATCAGCCTCAAAGAAAGGTTCTGGTTGAAAATGAAACATAGAAGCAATTATATTTGATGGAAACATTTCTAAATTGTTTTTATAAACTAAAACTGCATTATTATAATATTGTCTTGCATTAGAAATTTTATCCTCAGTATCTCTTAAATCATTTTGTAAACTTAAAAAATTAGTATTAGCTTTTAAATCTGGATAAGCTTCAGATAATGCAAATAATCTACCTAAAGCATTTGTTAATTCTCCTGCTGCTTCCATTTCTTGTGCTGGTGTTGTCGCACTAACAGCTTTATTTCTAGCTTCTATAACTTCATTTAAAGTTGTTTTTTCATGTTTAGCATATCCTTTTACTGTTTCTACCAAATTAGGTATTAAATCATTTCTTCTCTTAAGTACAACATCTACTTGTGCCCATGCATCTTTTACACTGTTTCTTGATGCCACAAGTGCATTGTATAATGACATAATAATTCCTACTATAATTACTACTATAACTAAAATAATTATAAGCGCTATCATATATTTCCTCCATTCTATTATAATTATACATCAAATAATTATAAAAATATACACCTTTTAGTATATTTTAACTGTTTTTAACACATTATTACTAATGAAAGGACTGATTACATGAATATAAGTATCAGAGATTATATTAAAAACAATTTTAAAGGATCTAATGAAAAAGATATTAAAGATTCTATCGTATCTTCTATTGCTGAAGGAGATGAAGTTAGTCTTCCTGGATTAGGTGTATTATTTGAAATTTTATGGAATAATTCAGATAGTAATTTACAAAATAAAATATTAGAAAATTTAAAAACAGGATTATAAAAAAGCTTCATGAGAAGCTTTTTTATATTGAATTAACATTTTCAATTTTAGAAGCGATTACCTGTAATTTATCATATCTTTTTTCGACTTTTCCATAAACATGCAGAATATCGCCTTTTTCAATATTATTTATTTCTGTATATAGCTTTGGAAAAATAATAACATCGATTTTTGCAAGTTCATCACTTCCAGTTAAAAACATCATTTTATCATTTTTCTTTGTTTCTATTTCTCTAACTCTTTCAACGTAAATTACAATTTCAACATTTTTATCAAAATATTCATATGCATTTTTTATTTCGATTGATTTTGAAAACTTTGTTTTATAATTTGTAACTGGATGATTACTTAAGTAAAAGCCAAATAGTTCTAACTCTTTATTCATTAATTCAGACAATTTAAACTCCTCTTTTATTTCTAACTCGGGTTTAAAAATGTCTTCTTCTAGATAAGAACCTATTTCACCATAATTAATTATTACTTCCAAATTATCTAGTAATGTTTTTTTATTATAACCCATACCTTCAAAAGCACCAGCATAAATTAAACTTTCTAAAGTTTTTTTATTTACCGATTTGCCATAACACCTTAAAACGAAATCAAAAATATCTTTAAATTTACCATTATTATTTCTTTCTTGTATAATCATTTTTCCAGCAGCAGTTCCTACATTTTTAATGATAGTAAGAGGATAAATTATTCCATTAGAAACTACTTTATAACTCTCAAAACTTTCATTAATATTTGGTTTAAGAACATTTATTTTACTAGCTTTACATTCAAACACATATTCTTTAGTTTTAAAATCACTTCCGATAACATTTGAAAGTAAAGCACACATAAATTCTTTTGGATAATAATGTTTTAAGTATGCCATTTTATAAGCAATAATGGAATATACAACAGAGTGTGAACGGTTAAAACCATATGAAGCAAATTTTAAAATAAGTTCATATACTTTTTTAGCAGTTTCTTCACTATAACCTTTACTTATACAACCGTTTATAAACTTATCCTTTTCTTTTAATAATACCTCTTCTTTTTTCTTACTCATGGCACTTCTTAATACATCTGCTTCTCCCATTGTATAACCTGCCATTAATACAGCAATTTGCATAATCTGTTCTTGATATATTATTATTCCATATGTAGGTTTTAATATTTGTTCTAAATCTGGATGAAGATATGTTATTTTTTCAATACCTCTTCTTCGTCTTATATATGAATCTATATTTTCCATAGGTCCTGGTCTATATAATGCGATTGCAGCAAATAAATCCTCAAAGGTTGTTGGTTTTAACTTTCTTAAAAAATTAATCATACCTTCCGAATTAAACTGAAAAATTCCACCTGTGTTAGCAGTTGTAAAAACACTTAAAGCATTTTGATCATTTTCTTTTATATCATCAAAATTTAGATTACCGATTTGATTTAGTACATCTTTAATTAGAGTTAAATTTTTGAGGGCTAGAAGATCCATTTTAAATAATCCTTGTTTTTCTAAATACTTACTAGATGTAGCAGTTAAATAAAAATCTCCATCTTTATAAAGTGGAATTGTTTCATCCAAATCTTTTTTTGACATTACAACTCCGCAAGCATGGATTGAAACATGTCTTTTCATTCCACTAAATTTACTAGCAATTTTATATACACTTTTTAAATTAGTATTTATCTCTAAGTATTCTCTTACTTTTGGATCCTCTAAATTTTCTTTAAAGCTTTTTGTTGGACTAACTAATTTAGCAAGTAAATCTACCTGACTTAATGGTGCATCCATAACTCTACCGACATCTCTAATTGCTTGTTTAGCTGCCATAGTTCCAAATATCATAATAGGTGCGACTTTTTTCATACCATATTTATTTATAATATAATCAACTACTTCGCCTCTTCTATCATCTTCAAAATCAATATCTATATCGGGCATTGTTATGCGTTCTGGGTTTAAAAATCTTTCAAATAATAAATCATATTTTATAGGATCAATTGTTGTAATATCTAAAAGATATGAAACTAATGAACCTGCTGCACTACCCCTTCCAGGCCCTACTAATATACCATTTTCTTTAGCAAATTTTACATAATCATATACTACTAAAAAATAATTACAAAATCCCATTTTATTAATAATATCTAATTCATATTTTAATCTTTCTTGATATACTTTATTTACTGAATTACCAAAAATTCTTTTAAGTCCATTTATACATAATTCTTTTAATTTACCAAAAGAATCTTCTGTATAAATAGGAAGTAAATCTTTTTCATATTCCATTTCTAAATTGCAAAGATCAATTATTTTTTTATTATTTTCTTCTTCTTTAAAAATAATATATGTATTAATTTTTTGAGTTGTAATTTCGTTCAATGCTTTACCATCTTTTATTGCTTTTAAATGTCTTAAATAAGGTTCATCTTCTTTTACAAGCGTTAAAGTTTCATGGAAAAATACTCTGTTTTCAGCTTTTAATTTTTCTCTTTCATCATCATTTTTATAACCGTAGAAAATATATTGATACATTTTTTTTAATTCATCATAGTATTTCAAACTTTCAAATGGTAAAATACAAATTAAATCGCTACTATATTTATTTAAATCATCGATTGTAATTTGTCTTTCTGTTACTATTGTTGAAAGTTTAACTAAATTTTTATATCCTCTATAATTTCTAGCATATAAAACAATTTTACTTTCGAGGGAAATCTCTAATCCAATGATTGGTTTAATATCGTTTTCTATGCATAATTCATAAAAGTCCATCGCACCAAATAAATTATTATCTGTTATTGTTAGAGCCTTGATATTATTTTTTTTGGCAAAAGAAATAAGGTCATCAATACGAATCATGCTAGAAAGCAAACTATTATGTGTTTTAACATATAATGGAACATAATTCATATTAATCACCTTCTTAATCTCATTTTACTATATTTTGTTATATTTTCAAACGTTTTTTCGTATAATTAAGTGAAAAAAATTTGACTTATTTAATATATTATGATAAAGTTATTAAAGCGAAAGAAAAAAACTAAAGGAGGTATTAGTATGGCTAAGAAAATGACAAATAAAAAACCTTTATCTGGTAATACTAGATCAAAAGCATTAAATGCCACTAAAAAAATGCAAAAACCTAATTTACAAGTAGTTACAATTAATGGTAAAAAAGTTAGAATTAGTGCGAGAGAACTTCGTACAATTGATAAACAAACTGCATAATGGAAAAGCTCAGTAATAACTGAGTTTTTTTGTATTAAAAAATAGACGTTTACACGTCTATTTTATTATAAAACTAATTCCGTTTTTTTCATTTTTTACGCTGATATCATATCCTAAAAATTTTAGAGTTTTATTAACTATTGATAGACCTAAACCAAATTGTCCACGAATACCTTTTTTGTAGGGAGAAAAGATATCATTTAAAGCTTTTTCATCGATTGTTGGTCCATCATTATAAAATGTGATTTTCTTATTTTTTATTGTTACTTTTACGCATTTTTCAGCATATCTTGTAAAGTTGTTTAAAATATTATCAATTATAGCTTCCCACATGTCTGCAGAACCTTTAAATACTGTTTTTTTATCAGCAATATTTACAATCCAATTAACATCTGGTCTTACTACTTTGAATTTATCTACTGCGGCATTTATTAGATTGGTTATATCTATTTCTTCATCTTGATAATCATCCAAGTCTTTAATATATGTAAGTTTGTTAAGGTATAGTAAGGAGTGTACTTTTATTTCTAATTTTTCTACTTGATCTTTGATTATCTTCATGCCTTCTTTAGAATCTTGAACGCCATCCTCTATTCCCTCTACATACGATTTTATTACGGTGAGAGGAGTCTTAAAATCGTGTGAGATATTTTGATACATTTGGTTTTTATAATCTTCTTGTTTTTTTAGGGTTAATTTCATATCATCGATAGCACTTGATAAAACTTTAAATTCGTCTTCTTTCTTATAATGATATTTATCGACATAGTCATCATTATCTAAATTGTCTATCTTTTGTTTTAAATGGCTGATTTTTTCAATGAGTTGTTGACTCCATGCAGCCACAAGTATCAAAATTATTGCTAGCACAATAGCTAGTGTTGGGAATATTGATGCGATAATATCAGCTTTTATTTCTTTTATATAATCGTTGTTTGTGATTGAGATTTTATAAGTATTATTATCACTAGTTGCACTATAGTAATAAGTCTTACCATGATAAGTAAATTTACCATGATCTTTGTCTATTTTGTCCAGAATTTTGTCAGCATCTAAGTCAATGATAGATTTTAGGTTGTTTGATTCAACTAAAGTATTATCTTGTATAAAAATATAACCAATATTACTTTGTATATCACTATCAAAGACATCATTTTTTATGAACCCAAGCGGGGTTTCTAAATATAAGTAAAGACTTTTTTCATATATAGGTGTAAGGGCTTTTGGGATTATGATTATAACGCTAACATATATGAGTGCAAAAACTATTAAGGTTATTATTAATAGTTGACGGTGTAAGTTATGTTTAAGCTTCATGATAATCTATATCCATATCCATAAATGGTATTGATATTAAGTTTATCCATTTTTCTTCTTAATCTTCTTACTAAATCATCAACTACTCTATCACTTCCAAAATAATCTTTTCCCCATACTGAGTCTAATATTTGACCTCGGCTAAAAGATTTATTTTTATTTTCTAAAAATAATATAAGTAAATCAAATTCTAAAGTAGTGAGAGAAAGCTCTTTATCATTTTCTGTTACTATTCTTTTTTCCATATCGATTTCATAATCCATATATTTTATTTTATCGGTATAAGAATTGTGTATTCTTTTTAGTATATTATTTACTCGGAGTACTAGTTCCTTAGGGGAGTAAGGTTTGGTAACATAATCATCACTTCCGAGTTCTAATCCTATAATCTTATCTAAATCTTGATCACGAGCAGATGTAAATATAACTGGTACTTCACTTTTATCACGTAATTTTTTTATTATGTCATAGCCACTAAAGTTGTCACCTAACATAATATCTAAAATCCACAAATCAAAAGTTTCACTAGTTAAATCATAGCCTTCGCTTCCAGTGAAAGCTTGAACTACTTCATAGCCTTCTCTTTCTAAATAAGATTTAATTAGATTGTTTAAATTTTTTTCATCTTCTACTAAACAAATTCTGTACATAATTATCGCCTCATTATTAGTATATCACTATTTTTAATTTCCTTCTACTATATCACTTCCCTTCTGCATCTTAAGTATATAAAAATATTGTGGTAAAACTTTGATATAAATATGGGAAATTGTGGTAAAAGAAAAAAACTCATCATTATAGATGAGTTCCACATAGAAAGCATACTTCAGCCCCTGGAGCTAATTTAGCTCCACACTTAGGACACATTTTAGGTCTTCCTTTTGTTGCTTCCTGAATTGGATTTACTTGTTTTTCCTCTTTCTTTTCTGCCTTTACTACTTTTTCTTGTCTCTTATCCGGTTCTAAACTATTATCAGTAAAAACAGATTTAGGTCCTTCTATAGGTTTTACATCTAAAATAGTTCCGTTATTAATTGGTGTAACTGGTGGTTTTACTTCTGGAATACTATTTACTGGTATTGGTATATTATTTACCTTTGGTTGGGCTACATTACTTGGCATAGCCACAGTATTAGTTTGTACAATTGATGGTGTACTAACTGTAGGCGTTACCTTTGTAACTAGTTCTTTAACTTCAGGTACTGATGTTATCTCAGGAACACTTGTTATAGATGGATTTGAGTTATTTATAGGATTATTATTTGGTATTTTTATTGGTTCATTAGTTACATTATTATCTCTTCTGGCTACTCTATAAACTATTTTTTCTTTTTCCTCTTTTGGAACATAGTAACCTGGATCTGTCATATCATAAAGTGGTTTTTCTGTTTCTCCTGTTACTGGTTCATAAAGCATACTTTGCGCCTCTAGATATTCATTATTTATATCATAATCATGAATTTGAATTTTGGCATCGCCTGAACCTAACTTCGTAAAATAAACCATAGGCATAAAGAAATATAAAGGAGCTTCCTTTGGATCCTTTCCAAATGTGGTTAACATATCTTTGTAAATATTGATATAAGCCCCAATATTTACAAAAGGAATTAAAGTACGCGAAAAAAGTTTAGGATTAGCATGAGAAATATCTATTAATTCCTTTGTACATTTAAATGGAATGTATGCTAAAGAAGGTTTTACTTTAGCCTTTTTAAATATTTTAGATAATTCTATTTTCTTAACAACATACGAAATTAAATAAATTATAAAAAGTATTAAAATATATTTACTAATTCCTTCAAACATCTTTTTCGCCTCCCTCTACTCTTATATAATTATAACATAAATATATAAACTTTTTATCATTTTTTAGTTTATTAGTATTTATTTGCTTTACTCATAATTTCTATAATCAAATCCATATTATCATCTTTAGCCATAACATTTTTACGAATAGCATTACACTTATTACATTTATAAACTATTTTATAACCCTTTTTATAATTTTCAATGGCTATTGGAGCTAATACACCATGACAATTTTCTTTTCTATCGCCTGGGTTTATATCTACATGTTTAGAAGATAAACAAACTGGGCAGTGATCTCTTGCTGTATATCCTAAAGCGTTTACTTCGTGTCCGCATACTTCACAAATAAAATTTTCATCAATCATTGTAAACTTTTTTTCACTCATTTTTAACTCCTAAAATAAATATTTTTCTCTTTTTCTCGTTTTAATGTTGTTGTCCAACCATGACCTGGATATATTTTTGCATCAGGATATTTTTTTATTTTATCTATTGATTTTTTCATGTCTTCTTCATTGCTTCCTTCTAAATCAGTTCTTCCAATAGTTCCATAAAATAGGAAATCTCCTGTGAACATCACTTTTTCATTTTCAAAATACAATGTAATACAGTCAAATCTATGTCCTTTTGTATGAATAACTTCAAATTCAAATGGACCAATTTTATTCATACCTTCTTTTAAATTATTATAATCATAAATATTTTCAAAATGATTAACTGCACCATTATGATCTGGGTGGGAATGTGTCACAATAGCCCCTAATACATTTTTATTTCCAATAGCTTTTTCTATTTTAGGAAAATCATCACCTGGATCAATAACTAAAGAATCATTACCAATTGATAAAATATAACAATTTGTTTTATATACACTAACATTTATCTTAGTTATTTTCATTTTATCCCTCTTTTTAAATTATGCATCGCATTTGATAAATTTCTGGGTTTATTGATAATTTCAGTTTTACGTTTGATTTCAGTTTTTGGTAAAATGTCTTTTTTTAACATCTTATTCATTTCTTCTCTGATATCTGCAGGAGCTTTATGAAACCCTCTCTTCATTTCCTTCATTTTTTTCCTCCACAAATTCTATATCTTTAAATACTTTTTTTACAATATCTTTTAATATGTTTTCTGGAAGTGGACTTCCTGCTGCATTTTTATGTCCTCCACCACCTAATTTTTTAGTAAATACACTTAAATCAAATTTACCATTTGCTCTATAACTAATAGAACGAGCAATATTTATTAAAATTGCAAAATCAACATCCTCATTATTATCTACTAAATAATTTCCTAAATCACTTCTATATCGTTCTGCAAAAACAAGTCCAGCTACATGGCCTTCAATTTTTACTCTTATCATTTCTTTTGCTTTTGATTCTATATATCTATTAATTCTAGATTGTTCTAAGTTGATTAAAAATTTCTCTTTTTCTGTATATTCAAATTCATCATTCTCATCTATATACTTTTTAAAATAATTAACATACTCTTCTCTTCCAAACATGCCAAATAAACAATCAATATTATGAGCCTCTTCTTTTGGTATTTCATTAAAATCATATGTATCAATAGTTCTAACTTGATTTACCAAACCCTTTGTAGAATTTTTAAGTAAGAGAGGATTATCTGATACTGTTTTTAAAAATTCATAATAAATACTTGTTCCACTTTCTTTTCTACCATTTTCTTCATCTATAACTGTAATAAAATCATATTTATTTAAAGTTATCCCACTTATATGATGATCAAAAATCTTTATTTTAGATTTGATTTTTTCATCTTTATTTATTATTTCGGCTAATCTTTCGCTTATATTTAAATCCACTATATGGATTTCATCATAATCATTTATTCTTTCCAATAAATTTTCAACATTTTCATCTACTTCTCTTGGTTCTAATAATTTAGTTTCAATAGTTTTATACACTAGGGATGCAAGCACTATAGGTGTTATCCCATCTGGGTCAGCAATATGACTAATTAACAATAATTTTTTATCTAACATTTTTCTCCCTCCAATACCTTTTTAATAGGTCCATAAGTTTTTCTATATCCTTCTATTAAACCATACTTGTTTATCGCTTCTAAATGTGCTTTTGTTGGATATCCTTTATGTTTTCCAAAACCATATTCTGGATATTTTTCATCCAACTCATACATCATTTTATCTCTTGTAACTTTAGCAATTACAGAAGCAGCTGCAATACTTATACTTTTAGCATCTCCCTTTATAATTGATGTAGATGGAATATCTAATTCAAGTGGCATTGCATCAACTAAAACGTGTTGTAAATCAATTTTATTTCTCACTTCCTCTATAGCAAGAATCATTGCCTTTTTACTAGCTGCATATATATTAATTTCATCTATTTCTTCTTCAGAAACAATTCCAATTCCATAAGTAGTATTTTCTACTAAATATTTATAATATTCATCTCTTTTCTTTTCACTTAGCTTTTTTGAATCAGTAAGTCCATCTAATTTAAATTTTTTAGGAAGCACACAGCACGCTGCAACTACTGGTCCAATTAAAGGGCCTCTCCCTACTTCATCTACTCCACCTATAAATTTTATTCCTTTATCATATAATTCTTTTTCATATTCATATAAATTTACCATACTAAAATTATACCATTATTACTAAAGTTATTAAAGAAAAAAACATCGTAATTAGATGTTTGTTTACTTATTTTCTATTTGTTTACTGTCATTAAGATACTTATAGTTTAGATTGTTTTTATTACTTATAACTGTTTCTCCCAGTACTTCTTCTAAATTTTCTTTAGTATTTTTAGCAACAATTCCACCCTTTTTAGCGATATCTTTATTCTCTTTTAATCCATATGGTTTCATTTTTTTAGTAAGTTCTCTTGTTGTAAGCTCACCTAAATCAGTTAAAATAATTTCAATATCAGTCATATTATCTCTTAAAGATTCTTTTCTAATTCCTTTAAATTCTTTATACTCACTAGCTTTCATTCCTGACCATTCTTTATAAATTTCATTAGTAAGAATTCCAAACTCGTAATTTTCAGTTATTCCATTTTCCTGCCATGTTTTAGTTAGTTTTTTTCTATTAATAATAGCTTTAATTCGTCTTTCTATCCAATCTAAGGTATAACCCTTTTTTAAATAATAATCAATCATTTTATCAATTCCTTTTGACGGATCAAACACATCATCTATTCTTTCTTTTCCAAGGCTAGCAAGCCACATTTTAAATGGTTCTGCATTAGGGCTTGGAACTGATTCAATAAGTCTAAATATCCCTTCAGTATCTAAAACATCTTGTTTATAATATTTACCATCTGATGACCTTAATTTCAGTTGGTCACATTTTGTGACCAACTCAGATCCCTCTTCTTTTAATCGTGATTTAAGCACTACCCAATAATGTCTTGGATTAGAACTATACGTCAAAGTCCTTATAACATCAACCACAGAAAAATAATAATCTTCTTTTTCTGAATCCCATATACTTCTTATTTCATTTCCTTCAAATAATTTTGTTATTGTTTGTAGTTTTCCTTCTTCCATCTTTCCTCCTTTATAATATTGTTTTAATCCAACTTGCGGCCACCACCATCATAACATATGTTCGCATACAAAACAAGAAAAAATAGCTATTTCTAGCTATTTTACTTCACTTACCCAAAGCCCATGTTTATCACAATAAGCATAAACTTTAGTGTTTTTTAAATATGGGAAAGTGCATACTGGTTCTTCACCTGGATATAAATATTTTGTAATCGTTTCATTTTCATTTTCTAATCTAATCCATTTAATAGAATGATTTTCTTCCATAGGATGACTAACCTCTCCTACATTAACAATAATTTCTTCAGCATTTACATTAATAACTGGAACATGTTTTTCATGAGCTGCATCTTCAGTATTAGGCGTTAAAAGCACCATTTCTTCATCGCAGCACACTAAAGTACCATTTCCCTCTATTTCTTTAGTAATTACATTATTACATTTTTTACAAATATATATTTTTTTCATTTTTACCTCACTACTATATTTACTAGTTTATTTGGAATAGCAATTACTTTTACTATTTCCTTTCCTTCTGTAAATTTTTTTACATTTTCATTTTCTAAAGCAAGTGCTTCCATTTCTTCTTTGCTTGCGCCTGTTTTCATACTCATTTTTCCTCTTACTTTACCATTTACTTGAACAACCATTTCATAACTATCATCTATAGTTTTATTTTCATCATAAACTGGCCATGTACTTTCACAAAGTGGAGATCCTAAATTACTGTGTTCATTTATTTCTTCAGTAATATGTGGAGCAATTGGATTTAATAAATGAATTAATGTTCTTAAATCATTTTTTGTAATACTTTCTTCTTTTTCAAGCTCATTTAATAAAATCATAAGTGATGAAACTGCGGTATTATATTTCATAGTTTCTAAATCATTTGAAACTTTTTTAATTGTTTGATGAATTAATGTTTCATTAGTATACCCATCTTTATCATTTAATTTTTCTTGAATACGCCAAATTCTATCTAAGAATTTCTTACAACCTTTAAGCCCATTGGTACTCCATGCAGCATCTTTTTCATAATCACCAATAAACATTTCATAAGTTCTAAGAGCGTCAGCTCCAAATTCCTCTACTACTTCATCTGGATTAATAACATTTCCTTTTGATTTACTCATTTTAACACCATTAGGCCCTAAAATCATACCGTGAGATACTCTTACATCAATTGGTTCTTTATTTGGAACTAATCCATGATTAAATAAGAATTGATTCCAGAATCTTGCATAAAGAAGGTGGCGTGCAGTATGTTCCATACCACCATTGTACCAGTCAACTTTACCCCAATAATCCAATGCTTCTTTAGATACAAATTCGTTTTCATTGTGTGGATCCATATATCTTAAGAAATACCAACTTGATCCTGCCCAGTTAGGCATAGTGTCTGTTTCTCTTCTAGCGTGTCCTCCACATTTAGGACAAGCAACATTTACCCACTTTTCAATATTAGCAAGTGGACTTTCACCATCATCAGTTGGTTCATAATTTACAACATCTGGAAGAACTACTGGAAGATCTTCATCAGGAACAGGTACCCAACCACATTTTTCGCAGTGAATAAGTGGGATTGGTTCCCCCCAAAATCTTTGTCTTGAGAAAATCCAGTCTTGAAGACGATAATTTGTTTTTGCCTTTCCAAGTCCTTTTTCTTCTAAGAAAACAAGCATTTTATTTATAGCTTCTTCTTTAGAAGTCATTCCATTTAAGATATCTGAATTTATATATTCTCCTTCGCCTACATATGGTTTATTTTCTTCTCCACCACTTATTACAGGTATAATATCTATTCCAAATTTTTTAGCGAATTCAAAGTCTCTATCATCATGTGCTGGAACTGCCATAATAGCCCCTGTTCCATAACCCATCATTACATAGTCTGCTGTCCAAATCTCTATTTCTTTTCCTGTAACTGGATTAATTGCTGTAAGGCCATCAATTTTAACACCTGTTTTTTCTTTTACAAGCTCAGTTCTTTCAAATTCTGATTTAGAATTTGCCTTTTCTTTATATGCTTCAATTTCATCAATATTTTTTATTTTAACTTTATTACTTTCAATTATTGGATGTTCAGGTGCGACAACCATAAATGTAACACCATAAATAGTATCTGGCCTTGTTGTATAAACTGTTAATTTATCACTAGTTTCTTTAATACTAAAATCAACTTCTGCTCCTGTACTTTTACCAATCCAATTTATTTGACCCAATTTAACTCTGTCTGCAAACTCAGTATCTTTAAGACCTGTAATTAAATCTTCAGCATAATCACTCATTCGAAGTAACCATTGTTCTTTTTCCTTTTGTACAACCTTTTCACCACATCTTTCACATACACCACCTGCTGAGTCTTCATTTGAAAGACCTGTTTTACATTTAGGACACCAATTAATATTTTTCTTATCTTTATAAGCCATTCCATGTTTATAAAATTGTAAAAATTGCCACTGTGTCCACTTATAATACTCAGGATCTGTAGTTGCAAATTCTCTTGCCCAATCAAATGAAATTCCAAGTTTTCTAATTTGATTTTTAAAAGTTTTAATGTTTTCTTTTACGGCATCTTTAGGATGAATGTGGTTTTTAATTGCATATTGTTCTGCAGGTGCTCCAAAAGCATCCCATCCCATAGGAAACAATACATTATAACCCTTCATTCGTTTCATACGAGCAACTGAATCTAACGCTGTATAACTTCTTACATGACCTACATGAAGTCCTGCGCCTGATGGATATGGGAATTCAACTAAAACATAGTATTTTTCTTTATCTCCACCAGTTATTGCTTTAAACGATTCTTTTTCATCCCAATATTTTTGCCATTTTTTTTCTATTTCTTTTTCTTCGTACATTTTTTCACATCCTTTTTCTCTATTAAATTATTTTTGTCTTTCATATAATGTCTACCAATAAAACTATAGGTAACATAAATTGTAGGTAACATTACAATTAAAGCCACTATCAGTTTTACAATCATACCATCAAAAAATTCTAAAAAAGTCATAATGATAGCCAGTATAAATGCATTGGCTGCCCCGAAATAAAGTGCAAATTGTTTCATATTTATTTTTTCTGGATCTACATAATAAAGTTGTTTAAAATAATCCATACTTTTACTTTTCTTTAGTTTTTCTAATGATTTTTTTCGTGCAACTACAAAAATATAGTAAATAACAAATACTATAACAAATACACTAACAAATAATAATATATAATGCATAAATCTCCCTCCTTATATAAAAAAGTATTATGGCTATAAGGACGAGAAATTCCCGTGGTACCACCTTATTTCATAATACTTTATGCACTTATTTATCTTTAACGCAGATTTACGTTATATGCTTATCACATATAAAGCTCAAAGGTAAGTTCATAGTTAATATTTGAAAGTTTACACCATCCACTTTCTCTCTTTAAAATATTACTGCTATTACTACTCCTAATCATCGCTTTTCTAAAATTAATTATATTACAATTTTTATGTTTATTCAAGTATTAATTATTAAGTAAATGACAATTTAATTATTTAGTTTTATAATCTCTTTTTTCAGCTAGATCACAAAAATCTTTTGAATAACCAATTATATATCCTATATATTTTTTGGTTAATGTAGAGTGTCTAAAAGCAGTAGAACTTTCTCCAGGTAATATAGGCTTCCCTTTTTGTATATCATCAAATGTTTTTCTAAGTATTATTAATAATTCTTGCAATTGGTCACAAGTTAATTCATCTAATCTTTTTTTAAAATTATTAATCCAAGTTTCATCAATATCGTTCAAATTATATTCTCCTTTATATAGAATATATGTAATTTTAAATAATTGTTTGTTATTTTTTTGAAATACTTTTGTTATTGTTTTATTATCTTTAATTTTAATAAAAAAAGATGCTTTTTTGCATCTTTTAAATTAGTGTAATTAATTTAAACTTGGATTTTCATTTGAAATTAATGAAATTTTATTTTTAGCTTCTTCTACACTTTGTTCATCTGGTTGCATTACATATAATTGTTGATTTCCATATGTATATGTTGAATTTCTTGAATCTGAACCTGTTAAGCTAATTGTTTCTATTTCCCATTTTGGCATTTTATCAATTTGTTTTTTTATTAATTTTTTAATATCTTCTTGTTCTAAATTGGTTTGAAAACTTTTTTGAATAGTATTCAAAATATTAGAATATGAAGTAAGTAGTGTTTGACTTGAAGTTATTTTACTTAATATTGCACTTAATACCTTTTGTTGATTTTTGACTCTTTGTCTATCACCATCACTAAATGATTTTCTTTCTCTTGAAAATGCTAAGGCCTTTTTACCATCCAAGTAATTATCACCCTTATAAAAATTATACTTAACTCCCATTCCATGAGTTATAAATGTATAATCCGAATTAACATTAATACCGCCAATTACATCTACAATATCTATAACAGTTGTAAAATTAACTCTAAAATAATAATTAATATCAATCCCTAATAAATCTTCAATCGTTTGAACGCTTTCGTTTATACCATACATTCCAGAATGTGTTAGTTTGTCTCTCGCACCACTACTATGTAATACTACATAATAATCTCTAGGAATCGATGTAAGTAAAATTTTATGTGTTGATGGATTAATTGTCATTACCATATTAACATCGCTACGCGCAACATTTGAAATATTTCCAGATGTATCTATTCCACTAATATAAATATTAAATGGTTCTTCAAAAACATCTACTTTCTTTATAATATTATTAGATTTTTTTTCTACTTTAATTTTATATAATATTTTGCTTCGTTCATCAATATTGTATTTTTTCTCAGATAAAAGCTCATATAAAGATTTACTAATAAGTATTGCATTATCTTCATCTAACTTTTTAATTAAATCATTACTACTTTCTAAATCGATTAAAGTTGAATTTATTTTTTTTGTTAATTTTTTTTGTGCTTCTTTATACGTATTATCTTCTGATTTTAAAATATAAATATTTTTATTTTTTAAATCTTCAATTTTTTCATATTTACTATCTTTAAGCGCTACTACATAAAATGTTTCCACTTCTTTATCAACTTTTTTAATATTCCCCATAAAATTCATTGTATAAAACATATAGTAACCTATAACTAAATATGAAAGTGACAATAATATTGTAAAAATTAAAGATATGATTTTCCATTTCTTTTTTATTTTCTTAGGCCATAAAAACAATAACATAAAAATACTAATTATAGATGTTATTATAAGCCCTGGGATTAAATATTTTAATGGTAAAACATTTAAATTTAAAAGTATTAGTATAAAAGCAATATATATAATAGTATATAAAAATGCAACTGCCCTAGAAACTTTTTTTAACACTTTTTGATTATTTTTCTTAGGAATTTTTCTTTGTCTTTTTTTCACTTAGCCACTCCCTTTTTCATAAAACTTTCATATTCTGCTAATACTGTTTTTGTATCGCCTATCATTTTCATTGATCCTTCATGAATCCATAATATTTCATCGCATAATTCTTTTAATGTACTAAGATTATGTGAAACTATAATAACTGTTCTATCATCATCATTAATTAGTTCTTTCATTTTATCATAACTTTTTTGTTTAAAACTAATATCTCCAACACTTAATACTTCATCTATAAGCATAATGTCGGTTTCTAAAATTGCAGTAATCGCAAAAGCAAGTTTTGAATACATACCTGATGAATAAGTTGATACTGGTTTATTAATAAAATCTCCTAGTTCGGAAAAGTCAATAATTTCATCTAACTTTTCTTCTATTTGTTTCTTATTAAAACCTAATAATAATCCAGATAAAAAAATGTTTTCATAGCCTGTTAATTTTTTTTGAAAACCAACACCTATTGAAAGTAATGAGACAGTATTTCCATGTAAATCAATTGTTCCTTCATCAACAGAAAATATACCCGCCATAGCTCTAAGTAATGTTGATTTACCACTACCATTTTTACCAACAACACCAAGTATTTTTCCTTTTTCTAATTCAAAACTAACATTTTTAATCGCATTAAATTTTTCTTCTTTAGTGCTTTTTTTCTTTTTCTTTAATAAGTTTTTCTTAATAGAAAACTTATTTAATAACCTATATGAAATGGTTATTTTTTTTACTGTAACTGCATTCATGAAATCACCTTCGCATAACTATTTTCATATTTATTAATTAGTTTAATTCCAATTAAACATAAAATGAAACCTATTACAAACCAGATTATAAGTATTTCCATATTAGGTAATTGACCATTTATTACTACTAATCTAAAACTATCAATTGTGAATGCAATTGGGTTTAAATTTAAAAGAATTTCATTATATGGTGTAGGTACCATTGACCCAATACTATAAAAAATACCTGACATATAAAATAATAATCTTAAAACAATATTAACTACATTTGATAAATCTTCAACAAATACTCCAAAGTGCATAAGTATAGATGAAATACCAAATGATATTAAATAAAGTAAAATAATTAATGGAATAATAAATAATAAACTTATAGTAAATGGTACTTTAAATATAATCATCACAATAACTATTAATAAAGCAGAAACACCAAACTTAAATAAATAAGTTAGGCTTTTACTAATTAATAATATATATTTAGGAAGATATACTTTAGAAACTATATTTTTATTACTTGAAATTAATTTTACACTGCCGTTTGCCATTCTTTTGAAAAAATCCCAGATTGTTAAACCAATTAATACAAAAACTGGAAAATAAGGTTCTCTAGCAGAAAATACTATTTGTACTAAAAATGTATAAATTAACATAAAACAAATAGGTTCTAAAATCCACCATACCCAATTTAAATGTGATCCAGCAACTTCACTTTTAAGTGTTGCCTTTGCTGAATACAATGAGTAATTAAAATATTTTTTTATGTTATATATAAAACTTTTCATAAATTCTCCTAACTATTAATCAAAATGATGTTTTATAACTCTTTTTTCTTCAGGTGGTAGTGTCATATAATCTCCATATATACTAGCTAACAACTTTTCTGCCTCTTTTGGGACAGGTATAATAAATTCTTCAAATTTAACCATCCTTGGTTTTCCATACCATTTTTTTGGAACTGTTTGCTTTTTATAATTATAATAACTAGCTAAATTAACCATAAAGCTATTATTATCATTATTATACTTTTTAAATGTTTTATCAAGATTTTTATGTATCCTTTTCACTGAAATAAAGTTTGAACAAAATTTAATAATAAAACCCTTTATTTTTTTTGGATGTCTTAATTTCAATTTATATGAAAGCATTCCTCTATAAAACTTAATCTTATAAGCTTGTATAAATTGTTTTATACTATTTTCTTTTGGAACATTATCAACAGGAAAAATATCAATTAAAGGTCCATTGTGATCTGTTAAATGAGATATATGCGTTTGTTTAAATGAGCACTTTCCTAAATAACGGACTTTAATAAAAGGAGACCAATAATTATGAATTAATGTACTATGTTGAATTTCATAATCTTTTGAAATAACTTTGGGTGCAATTTTTAAAAAACGCTCATAATCATTTCTTTCCATTATAAGATCAATATCGTCATCCCATGGTATAAACCCTTGATGGCGAATCGCACCCAATAAACTACCCTCTCCTAAATAATAACAAATATTATTATCTTTACAAATTTTATCTATTTCTTTTAAAATTTGCAACTCTATCTTTTGTAATTCTTTTAATCTATTCATTTTAAATCACCTATTATTTAAAACTATGTCTAGCTTTTTGCTTACTTTTAGGTGGCAATTTCATATAATCACCATATATAGTAGTTAAAACGTAGTCATAATTATTTGGTACTGGAAACTCGGCATCCTCAAACTTAACATATTTTGGTTCTCCATATACAAAACTTGGGAAAGTTTCTTTTCTTGTACTATAATAACTACCAAAATTAGTTATGTAACTTTTTTTGCCCTGATTATATTTAGTTGCCTCTTTATTTATCTTTTCATGTATTTTTTTAACACTCAAAAACTTAGAATATAATTTTAAAAATTTATAACTAAATTTTTTTCTTTTTGAAAAACCAGTTTTTAAAAATAAAATTCTGCGGTATAACTTTACTTTTTTACCTTGCCTTTCTAACTTTGTTAAAGAAGCGTCTGTATAATCTAGTGGGAATATATCAATATAAGGACCTATATCATCTGTATATTTTAATAAAGAACTTTGAAGAAATTCGGTTTTATTTAACATTCTTACTTTAGGACTTTGAACCCAATAGTTTTTAATGTTGTGATAATATTGAAGTTTATAATTTTTATTTAATTTTTCATCACATATACTTAAAAATCTATCAAAACTATCACGTGGCATGACAATATCTACATCATCATCCCATGGTATAAATCCTTGATGACGAATCGCACCAAGAAGTGTTCCTTCGCCTAAATAGTAAGTAATATCGTTTTCTTTACAAACCCTATCTACCTCTTTTAATATTTCAAGTTCATACATTTGTAATTTTCGAACTTCTGCCAAAGCTAGTTTTTCCATTTCCTCTTCCTCTACTAATTTTGTTAATCCCATTGTAGAAACCGATTCTTCATCATAAAATCCATGTTTACATTTTCTCTTATTAATAGGTGGTAATTTCATATAGTCACCATATATAGTAGTTAGTAATGTATCATAGTCATTTGGTACTGGAAACTCTCCATCTTCAAATTTAACGTATTTTGGTTCACCATATATTTCCTTCTTTACCAATTGTTTAGAAGGATGATAAGAACTTGCAAAGTTACATACAAACTGTGAATTTTCATTACATTTTTTTAACTGTTTAGACAGTTTATTATGAAGATTCCTATTTGAGTAAAATTTTGATTCAATATTGTAAATTTTTCTTTTAAGTTTTTTTGGTTTTATATAACTAGCCTTTAATAAAAGCATATCTCTAATTTTTCGAATCTTTTTATATTTTTTATTTACTGCATTTAAATTATCTGTATTAAAATAATCCAAAGGAAAAATATCTACAAATGGTCCAGAGTGTTCTTCATCAAATTTATCTAAAACATTAATATAGCCATAATTATTTAAAGAAACTATTTTAGAAAAAGGTAAATAATAACTGTCAGATGTTTTTTCATTTAATAAGCAATACTGTGGATTTATTTCTTTGTTAACAATTTTTATAAATTGCTCATAGTCCTTTCTTGGCATAACAATATCTAAATCATCATCCCATGGTATAAATCCTTGATGACGAATCGCACCTAAAAGTGTACCTTCTCCTAAATAATATTTTATATTATGTTTTTTACAAATTCTATCAATTTCTTTTAAAATATTAAGTTCAATAAGTTGTAACTCTCTTAATCTTGAATTATTTATATAATTAGTTTTTCTTTTTTTACTCTTTTTCTTTTTCAACAATTTACGCAAAATGGATTTTAATTTTTTTGGTGTTATTATATAAATATACATTAATAGCTTATTATGTCTAATTTTCAAATACAAGCTTCTCTTTTTTACTGCTTTATAATAACTATTTTCTGTCCATGTAGGAATGTAATTATTAAAAAATTCTATAGTCTTATTATAAAATTTTAAAAGGTCTCTTTTCTTGCCCTTTTTAATTAAAAATTTAAGTCTTACAAAAATATGAATTTGACATATTCTTTCCATTACATCTAATACATCTTTATTCTCTGTATGTTCACGATAAAAATTAACAATATTAGTACAAGATTTAAAAATATCATACATTCTAGGATCAAGAGAATTAGTTATAGAACCTTCATTGCTTTTACGATAAAAATATAAATGGTCTTCTACAGCCGCTATTTTATTTGCTGAATATAGCATATTATAAACAACTGCACTATCTTCAAACCACTGGTTTATCGGAAACTTAAACTTATTTTTAACATACCAGTTTCTTCTATAAAGTTTATTCCATGCATACGATTTACATTGAAATAATAAACTTGGAACAGTTTCTATATTATTATTAAAATCTTCAGTATTTTTAACTGCCACTACTTTTTTTACAGAATAATTAGTAAAAGTTGCATAATTACAAACTGATACATCTGCATCTTCTAGTTTTGCTTTGTTATATAAAAGCTCAAACATATCATTTCTTACATAATCATCACTATCAACAAAGCCAATATACTCTCCTTTGGCTTTTTCTATTCCATAGTTTCTGGCATCACTTAATCCACCATTTTCCTTAACAAAATATTTGATTAAATTAGGGTATTTTTTTATAAAATCTTTTACAATGATTTCACTATTGTCAGGACTCCCATCATTAACAACAATGATTTCATAACTATCTAATGTTTGATTTACTAAAGAATTTAAACATTGTTCTATATACTGCTCTACATTATAAACTGGAACAATAATTGAAACTTTAATATTTTGTACTTTTTCCATAACTTCGCTCCCAACCTTTTTAGCGCAAACTACTATATATTTCCCTAATTATTTCTTTTTCTAAAAATACTGGATTATTTTTAAGTCTATTTTCATTGACTGATCCTGTCAAAATATCTAAATCTTTTTCTTCAACAATATTAGAAAACTTTAAATCAATTTCCTTATAAATTTCATCTAATTTTTTTAATGTTTCGTTATGTGATGTAGTATTAAACAGTTTATCTAAATCACAAAAAATACTATCAAGATATTTTTCTCCTCTAGGATCTACACTTTTATCAATATTTTCAATCATATATTTCCATATATGTGGTAAACAAAGTGCGACTGCATGTCCATGACTAATCCCATATAAAGAAGTTATCTTATAACTCATAGCATGCGCTGCTGTTGTTTTACTTATATTAATAGCCTTACCACTATAGTTAGCTGCTTTTAACATATCTAAATATACTTCTTTATTTTCTTTTATATATTCTTTATAATTCTTTAAAATTAATTGTATTGCCTCACTAGCGTATTTCTTACTTTCATCAGTAGAATTAATACTCCAATATGATTCTATTGCCTGACATAAAGCATCTAGCATTGTTGATTTTTTTTGATATAAAGGTAAACTTGTTAAAAAATTAGGATCTAACAAAACATAATTAGGCAAAAGACTATCATCATCAATAGAGTATTTTTCGCCATTAAAATACACTACTGAAAATTTAGTGGATTCACTTCCTGTACCAGCAGTAGTTGGAACGGCTAATAAGTTAATACCATTATCTATTATTTGTTGGTCCAAATAGTTTTCATTCTCCTCCATTGTAGAAAATGCTTTAATAGTCTTTGCTACATCAATAGCACTTCCTCCACCTATAGCAACAATTAAATCACATTTATTTTTTTTAAATACATCTATTCCCTTTACAACATCTTCATATAGAGGATTTGGATTAAAATCTGTAAATACATTAATATTAGAATTACACTGTTTTATATAATCTAACAAAAAAGAGTTTAAAGAAGATTTACTACAAACAACTAAAATACTATTATATTTACTTATATTAATAACGTTATTTAATTCATTATAATCGTATATATATTTCTGCATTAAAATAGCTCCTTACTCTTTTTTGCCTATTTCATATTCATGAATTTCTTTAGTAACTCTTTCATAATCATCTAAATTATCTATTTCATCTATGTAGTGTTCTTTATATGATTTTATAAATATATTTATTTTATCTAAAATCGTATTTAAAGCATTTTCAGCATACACACCATCATTACCCTCTGAAATAAATTTTTTAACTTGTTCTAGCCATGATAATAAATCTGCTTTTTTTAATTTATAAAATGGCTGAAATGCATAACAGTCATCATCAAAAATATTTATTGATACTTCTCTTAATTTTCCATCAATAGCTCTGCCTTTAAAATCCTTTTGAGGTAAAGCTTTAGCTTCATTTATTAAGCAAATAGATTCTCTTTTATCTGCAAGTATTTCTTCTACTAGTTCTTTATTAAATACTAGATCCCCGTGCAAAAGCAAAAAATCATCATTCAAATATTCTGAAGCTAAAAACATAGAATAAATATAATTTGTTTTATCATAAATAGGATTTTCTACAAAATGAAATGTTAAATCAGGGAAGTTTTTTGCTTTATTTTCAAGTTGGTTTTTAAAAGGCCCTGTAGTAATAACAAACTCAGTAATCCCGCACTCACTTAAAATTCTAACTTGACGTTCAAAAATTGTTTCCCCATTTTTTAAAATTGACATAGATTTATGGTGTTCTTTTGTAAAATCACCCATTCTTTTACCTAGTCCTGAATTAAATATGATTGCCTTCATAATACCACTCAATTCTTAAATTTTTCCATCATTGCTTTTTTATTATCTACTGGACTTACTGTTGGTCTTCCCAAATCATCTCTAGAACCTAATTTGGTATAAATTACTAATGCTTGTAATTCATCATTTTTCAAATTAAGCATATATTTTTTTATTTCATCAAGTGTTTCTGCTTTATAAACATTTTTGAATCCTAAAGATAATAATGTATTTTCAACATTAAAATTAAATCCAACTGTAGGTTGTCCACCAACTGATTCATGAGCACCATTATTAATTAAAATATATTTGAAATTTTTAGGTGCTACTGTAGGTAAAACTGCAAAAGAACCCATATGCATTATAAAAGAACCATCTCCATCAATACAATATACATTTTTATCATTTCCAATGCTCATACCTAAAGCAATTGATGAAGTATGACCCATAGATCCAACTGTTAAAAAATCAGAACTATGTTTTTCATTTCTTCTTTCTCTAATTTCAAAAATTTCTCTTGATGTTTTACCAGTAGTAGAAACTATAAAATCATCATCTAGACAACTAATAATTGTTTCTAAAGCATCTTCTCTACTAATTGAATAATCATTAGATGGCTTAGATGTTTTATACTCATCAAACAAACCTTTTCTTACAATCAAAGCAATTGGTTTATTATTTTTACTTATATAATCATAACAATAGTCGATTTTTTCTTGATAATCTTCATCTAAAATTACACATTCAATTCCCATTGTTTTAAATAAATCTATTGTTACTTTACCTTGTTTTACGTGCTGAGGTTCATCTTTTACACCTGGTTCTCCTCGCCAACCAACAATAAGAAGCATAGGAATGCTGTAAACTTCTTCATCGGCTAAAGAAAGTAATGGGTTAACTGCATTTCCTATTCCTGAAT
>CASPVX010000009.1 GCA_949425575.1 uncultured Bacilli bacterium | reverse complement strand
AAAGCTACAAATGCTACTACAAAAAACATGGTTAGAATTGCTATCGTTAATGGAAATACTATCCCACATGAAGCAACTGGTGTAAGAGGAGCTAGTAAAGTTATGCTTAAACCAGCTTGTAAAGGTACAGGAGTTAAAGCAGGGGGACCTGTTAGAGCTGTCCTAGAACTTGCAGGAATTAAAGATATTTTATCTAAATCACTTGGATCAAGTACAAAAGTAAATATGGCTTATGCTACTTTAGAAGCATTAACTAAACAAAAAACAGTAGAAGAAATCGCTCGCCTTCGTGGTAAGAAAGTAGAGGAAATCTTATAATGAAATTACATACTGTAAAACCAAACGATGGTGCTACAAAAGCAAGAAAAAGAGTTGGACGTGGACCAGGAAGCGGACTTGGAAAAACAGCAGGTCGCGGTGAAAACGGACAAAACTCAAGAAGTGGTGGAGGAGTAAGAGTAGGATTTGAAGGTGGACAAACACCATTATTCAGAAGACTACCTAAGAGAGGTTTCTCAAATGCTAGATTTAAAAAAGTATATGCTGTTATTAATTTAAGTGATTTAAATAAATTTGAAGATGGAGCAGAAGTTACTCCAGAAATCTTAAAAAACATGGGATTAGTTAAAAAAGAATTAGATGGTATTAAAGTATTAGGAAATGGTACGCTTGAAAAGAAATTAACTGTTAAAGCTAACAAATTTTCTGAAACTGCAATCAAAGCAATAGAAAAAACAGGTGGAAAAGCAGAGGTGATTTAACATGTTTGCAATATTTAAGCAAATATTTAATCGTCAAAATAGGGATATTTTAAAGAAAATATTATTCACTTTTGCTGCTCTATTTGTATTTAAACTTGGAACCGTTATCGCTGTGCCAGGCGTAGACGAAGATTTAGATATGGGATTTTTAGAGTTAATTAACATAATGGGTGGAGGAGCTATGCAAAACTTCTCAATATTTGCCTTAGGTGTAATGCCTTATATTACGGCATCAATCATTATGCAATTACTTCAAATGGATATTGTTCCATATTTCTCAGAATTATCTAAACAAGGTCAAACTGGAAGAAATAAATTAAATCAAATCACAAGAATATTTGGTATTATCTTAGCATTTATTCAAGGATATATGTTCTCATTCGCTTATGTAAAAGGCGGAGACGTAATGGATTATTTAGAATTTTCATTAGTTCTTACAGCAGGAACATGTTTCTTATTATGGTTAGGTGATCAAATCACTCAAAAAGGATTTGGTAATGGTATTTCAATGATCATTATGGCAGGTATTTTAGCAAGTACACCTTATATGTTCTCAGAAGCATGGGGTACACTTGTAAATACTGCAACAACACAAAGTATGTTTTTAGGAATTATTACTTTTTCGTTGTTCGTCTTAGTTTATTTGGCAATAATAGTTGGAGTAATATTCGTTCAACTAGCAGAAAGACGTATTCCAATACAATATACAAACCAAACATCAAGTGGATATAACAATCAAAATGCTTATATCCCATTTAGATTAAACTCAGCTGGAGTTATTCCAGTAATCTTCGCTTCAGCACTTGTATCAGTGCCAGCATTAATTGCACAACTTGCGAAGAATGAATCAATGATGTTATTTGTCAATAAATGGCTTAGCTTAACGTCAGTTACAGGATTCATATTATTCTTATTATTAATCGTTGCATTTTCATATTTCTATACGTTTGTTCAAATCAAACCAAAAGAAATGGCTGAAAATTTACAACAAAGAGGTGGATATATTCCTGGGGTTAAACCTGGGGAAGAAACAATTAAATATGTTAGTAAAGTATTAGTTAGAATTACTGTTGTAGGATCTATATTCTTAGCAGCAATCGCTGGACTTCCTTATATATTTAGTATGTTCTCAAATATGCCAACAACTGTATCAATCGGTGGTACAGGACTTCTAATTGTAGTAGGCGTTGTACTTGAAAGTTATAAACAACTTGAAAGTGGATTAATAAGTAGAAGTTATGCTCCTGGAAGAAGTGCTAGACGTAGGAGCCATAAATAATGAAAAGTATATTATTCGTTGCCCCTCCAGCTGCTGGTAAGGGAACACAATCAATTTTAGTTAGTGATAAATATAGTATTCCACATATTTCTACAGGTGATTTACTTAGAAAATCAAATGATCCTAAAATTAAAGAAATTATGAAGGATGGAACATTAGTAGATACAGCATTTACTGTAGAACTTTTAGAAAAAAGATTACTGCAAGGTGATTGTGATAATGGATATATATTAGATGGGTTTCCTAGAACAGTAGATCAAGCTCATGCTTATGAAGATTTACTTTGCAAACTTGGAATTCCCGAAGGGATTGTTATTGTTCTAAATTTAGATAAAGAGAATTCCCGAAAAAGAATAATTGGCCGTGAAATTTGCCTAAATTGTGAGGCTATTTATAACGAATTATTCGAAGAAAAAAAACCAAAGATTAAAGGTATTTGTGATAAATGTGGTAGCACTTTAACAAAGAGAATAGATGACAACAATGAAACTTTTGAAAATAGATATTCTATTTACCTAAAAGAAACAGAACCATTAATCAAATATTATGAAAATAAAGGTATAGCATATCATGTAAATAGTGGTATTAATGAAGATTATACTTTTAATAAAATACAAGAAATTATAGGAGGCGTAAATGATAAGCATTAAAACTCCTAGAGAGATCGAACTTTTAAGAATTGCTGGTGAAATAACTGGAAGTACTCATAATTACTTAAAACCATTTATTAAGCCAGGTGTTACTACTAAAGAGTTAGATCAATTAGCTGAAGATTATATAAGGAGCCGTGGAGCAACACCTTCATTTAAAGGCTATGATGGCTTTCCAGGCACTATATGTGCTTCTATAAATGAAGAGGTTGTTCACGGTATTCCTAGTAATCGAAAACTTCGTGAAGGAGATATTATTTCTATTGATATCGGAGCTTGTTATAAAGGTTATCATGGAGACTCTGCTTGGACTTATCCTGTAGGTAAAATAAGTGCGGAGAAAGAAGCCTTACTTAAAGATACTGAAATATCATTATTTGAAGGTTTATCAGCTATTAAAGCTGGAAACAGAATTGGTGATATTGGATATGCAGTTCAAACGTATGCAGAATCAAAAGGATTATCTGTTGTAAGAGAACTTGTAGGCCACGGTGTTGGTACTGATGTTCACGAAGATCCAGATGTTCCAAACTATGGTAAACAGGGAACAGGTCCATTATTAAAAGAAAATATGGTTATTGCAGTAGAGCCTATGTTAAATATAGGGTCAAGGGACATCTTTATGTTAGATGATGATTGGACTATTGTAACAGCCGACGATATGCCATCAGCTCATTTTGAACATACAGTTTTAGTAACCAAAGATGGATATGAAATTTTAACAAAGAGGTGAGAAAATGCCAAAGAAGAATGTTAAGAAAAAACAAACTATTGCAACAGAAGAGAAACAAAGCAAAAGTTCAGCAATTGAGTTTGAAGGAAAAGTAATAGAAGTAATCCCAGGTGGTAGCTTCAAAGTAGAACTTGAAAATAAACACATTGTAACTGCTCACGTTTCTGGTAAAATGCGTGTTAACCATATTCGTATTTTACCAGGGGATACAGTGAAAATAGAGCTAACGCCATATGATTTAACACGTGGGCGTATTACCTATAGAAAATAGTAGGAGGGATATTATGACAAAAGTTAGACCATCAGTAAAGAAAATATGCGATAATTGCAAAATAATTAAACGTAAGGGTAGATTAGTAGTAATCTGTAAGAACCCAAAACATAAACAAAGACAAGGTTAATAGGAGGTGTTTTATGGCACGTATAAAAGGTGTAGATGTACCAAATAATAAAAGAATCGAAATCGCATTAACTTATATTTATGGTATTGGTAGAAGTTTATCAAACCAAATATTAAATGATGCTAAAATCGATGTTAACAAAAAAGCTGGCGACTTAGATACTGATGAACTTACACGTATTCGTGATGAAGTTAATAAATATTTAACTGAAGGTGATTTACGTCGTGAGGTAAATACAAACATTAAAACAAAAATGGAAATTAATTCTTATGAGGGTATTCGTCATAAAAAAGGTTTACCAGTAAGAGGACAAAGAACAAACAGAAATGCACGTACTCGTAAGGGTAAAGGTAAAACTGTTGCTAATAAGAAAAAATAGACTTTAAGAGGAGGTTATGAACATGGCTTATAAAGCTAGAAAACGTAAAGTTAAAAAGAATGTTCCTGAGGGAAAAGCTTTCATTCATTCAACTTTTAACAATACAATCGTTACAATAACTGATACTGAGGGTAATGCTATTAGCTGGGCTTCAGCTGGTACACTTGGTATTAAAGGAAGTAAAAAATCAACTCCATATGCAGCAGGTCAAGCTGCTGAAGCTGCTGGTAGAGCTGCAGTAGAAATGGGTATGAAAAAAGTTGAAGTATTCGCAAAAGGTTTAGGTTCTGGTCGTGAAACAGCAATTCGTTCATTACAAACTGCTGGATTAGAAATTACTTCAATTTCTGATGTAACACCAATGCCACATAATGGATGTCGTCCACCAAAACGACCACGTGGATAAAGAAGGGAGTTAAAATAAATGAACTTTGAAAAACCAGTATATAAAATAACTGAATATATTGAAAATAGTAATTATGGAAAATTTGAATTAGAACCCCTAGAAAGAGGTTTTGGAACAACATTAGGAAATGCACTTAGAAGAGTTATGCTTTCTTCTATGCCAGGTAGTGCTATTGTTGCTGTTAAAATTGATGGCGTAATGCACGAATTTCAAACTATTGATGGTGTAGTTGAAGATGTAACTGCAATTATATTAAATTTAAAAAATATTGTAGTAAAAAATAATAGTGATGAAGTTCAAACTTTAAAACTTTCAGTTCATGAAGAAAGAACTGTAACTGCAGCTGATATTGAATGTACTCCAGAAGTTGAAGTTTTAAATAAAGATCAAGAAATTGCTACTTTAGCTAAAGGTGGAAAACTTGATATGGAATTTATAATTGCAAATGGTAGAGGTTATGTTCAATCATCTGAAAATAAAAAATATATTACAGATAGTGCATTAGGATTTATTCCAATTGATGCTTTATACTCTCCAGTTGAAAGAGTTAGTTATGAAGTAGATAAAGCCCGTGTAGGACAAGATGCTACTTATGACAAATTAATCATGGAAGTTGAAACTAATGGTTCAATTAGACCTGAAGAAGCTATGGCATTAGGTGCTAAAATCTTAATTGAACACTTAAATATAGTTACTGATTTAAGTGAAATTGCAGACATAACTGGTATTATGAATGCTAAACAAGAAGATAGTAAAATTAAAAAATTAGAAACATCTATTGATGATTTAGATTTCTCTGTAAGAGCTTATAACTGCTTAAAAAGAGCAAACATTAACACTTTAGGTGATTTAATTGATAAATCAGAATTAGAAATGATGAAAATCCGTAATTTAGGTAAAAAATCTTTAAAAGAAGTAATTGACAAAATTAAAGATATGGGACTTAAATTTAGGGATGAAGATTAATAGTTAGGAGGAAAATTATGGCTTATAGAAAATTAGGACGCGATAATAAACATAGAAGAAGTATGCTTGCCAATCTAACTAAAGACCTTATCATGAATGAAAGTATTAAAACAACAGAAACAAGAGCTAAAGAAGTTCGTAAATTTGTTGATAAAATGATTACATATGGTAAAGACGGATCATTAGTAGCTAGAAGAAAAGCTTTAGCATTTATGCAAAATGATAAAGTAGCTGCTAAAAAAGTATTTGATGACTTAGCTGTTAGATATGCAAATAGAAATGGTGGTTACACTAGAATTTTAAAACTTGATGAACGTCGTGGAGATGACGCTCTAATGGTTATTATTGAACTTGTTGAAGGAGACGTTAAATAAACGTCTTTTTTGTTTTCTTTAACGTAGTATACAATCTAATGTAGAAAGACAGGATATAGCAATTATGTTATGTTATAATAAAGGAGTGAATAGTAGAAGGGAGTTAATAAATGAGAAAAAAATTTAATATTCTATTTTCATTAGCTGTTTTTGGGCTAATGATAAGTGTAGTCCCAGCACATGCAACGCAAAAAAGTATAAATAATCTTTCAATACCTGCTGGATCAGCATCAGCAGAGGTATCTGGTTTGAGAGAAGATTCAACAGCCGCATTAGCATTATATACATCTCGTATGTCTGTTCCAATGAAGGCAAGAATAACTCAAAGGTTAGGAACAAATTATAATGGTGATTCTTGGCATAACTTAACTGTAAATTCGACATTTAATTGGTCAAATGCAACAGTCAAAAGACTGGATGCACCAATTTTAAATATTAATACAGTTACATATCAAAACAATACCCAAACTTATAGTGGTATTTGGTGGTATTAAAATAATTTAGTTGTTAAACTATTCATTCCTTAAACTTAGAGGTGAAATATGAAAAATAGATTAAAAGATAACTTTTTATTTATCGTTGTTTTAGTTATCTTAATTGCATGGGGAGCATTGGTTGTTATACATCAATATGATTTGCAACAGATATCAATTAATAATAATAAAGAGTATTTAAAAACATGCGGGAATGATTGCTATGCTGTTCCCACACAACCACTAGATGTAATAACAACCTTTTTTAATAATATAACACTTACAAGCTTATATCATTTAGGAGGCTTCGCCCCAGTATTTGTTATTGCTCCAACAGTATACTATTTTTATAGAAAAATAAAAAAAAGAAATTTAAAAAATGTACTTGTGAGAACTAATTATAAAAAAGAAATGTTAAAACAATATTTATATTCTATGAAGTCGACATTAATTTTTCCTATATTCCTAATTATTCTATTTGGGTTTACTTATTTACAAACAGGACATTTCGATATTGATTATACATTTTCGCATGGTGGAGAGTCTGCAGATCCAGAAAATTTTATAAGGGATTGGAAAGTATTTGTGCCTGTTTTTATTTTTGTAATTTGGCTTCATAGTATATTTTGGGCAAATTTAGGTGTTATTAGTGTTAAAAAAAATAAAAGCATCGTTACAGCTATAATTTACGGTTACATCTTATACCAATTGATTTCTATTGGAATAGAAATCTTCATTGGACAATGGATTTTTAAAGATTCTTCATTTATCGCTATTTTATGTTTAGGATCTATTTGGAATTATTATGGTGTTACTTATTTTGGAATGATAATAATTGGATTAATTTTAGCTATAGGATCTACAATTGCTGTATACCTAACTTATAAAAATAAAGAAAATTTAATTAAAGAATGTGAGCGATAATATATGAAATTTATTAAAGCAAATTTAAAAGAATATATAAGTACTGAAAGATTTAAATTAATAATCGGTATTATGTTTATTATGTCACTCTATATGGTAGGTCAAATAACAAGAGAATACTCATATATTAATAGTATTTTATATATTTTTAATGATACAATTTATTTAACAATAACATTTGCGTTAATACTTATTAATTCTATAACAACTATAAAATTATTTGATAAAGATAATGAATATATTATAAGGTGTAAAACAAAAAAACAGTATTTAAAAAAACTTACACAAAAAATATTTGTGAATAATACAATTGTTTTCACTTTACAAATATTAATAAATATTCTACTATTAATTATTTTGAATAGAAATGGAATCATTATCGATAAAATTGGAGGTTATTCTATAACTAATTTAACTTTCACAATTTTTTATTTGATAAGAACATTTATATTGATTCAATGTATTTCTTTAATAGGTGCGTTTGTATATAAATCAGGTCCTAAAATTATTCTTTGGATTTTAGTTGTATGTCTATTAATTGCATTTGCAAATGCCCCATATCGATATGGATATGTAGTAGAAGGGCTACAAACAGTATTTTTGAACCCAGCTGATTATTTACATGTTCAGCAATATAAGGACTTTGGTTTTGAATTAGAAATATCGTTTTTCTATATATTAGCTTGGATTATAATAACTTATATAGTATATTTAATAACCTCAAAAAGAATAAAACAGATAGGAGATTAAAAATGAAGATAGAATTAAAAAACATTTCTAAAAAATTCGGAGATAATTATATTTTAAAAGATATAAATCTTACATTTGAAGAGGGAAAAATTTATGGATTAGTTGGTCGTAATGGTTCAGGCAAAACAGTATTGCTTAAACTTTTATGTGCCTTTTATACACCGACTACTGGTGAAATATTATTTGATGGGAAGAACGTAATTAAAAATAAGGAGTTTCCTCCTAGTACTAGATGTTTAATTGAAAAGCCCAATTTTTTATCAGACTTAACAGGTTATGAAAATTTAAAATTACTTGCTGATATACAAAAAATCATAGGAGACAATGAAATTAATGATTCATTAAAAAAAGTTGGACTTTATGAAGAAAAAGATAAAAAATATCATAAGTATTCTTTAGGAATGAAACAAAAACTAGGAATAGCGCAAGTAATTATGGAAAATCCAAATATAATGATACTCGATGAACCATTTAATGGGGTGGAAGAGGAGACTGTTAATAAACTTAGAAAGTTATTAATAGAAGAAAAGAAAAAAGGTAAAATTATAATAATAGCAACTCATATAAAAGATGATATTAAAGAACTTGCTGATGTTGTTTATAAATTTGATAATGGTATAGTGACAAAAGTAGACGTTAAATAAACGTCTTTTTTGTTGAATTTTACAAAATGATTTATTTATGATATACTTTTTCTCCTATAGGAGGGAATGTATATGACATTATATGAAGAATATAAAGACGGTTTGAATATTGTGGATTATTGTGAAAGGGCATATAAAAACTTAGTAACTGCAGTTATGTTAACTGCAGATGAAGAAGATTTATATGATGAAAGAGATATAAAATTTGCATTTGAATCTTTAATTACAACTGGGTGCTTAGAGTTTGTCACAGATAAAAATTGTGCAAGAAAATTATTAAGAGATACTTTTAGAACTAAAGAAGATTATATTGATCCATATTTTACTGATATGATGAAAGATTATATATATCTTAACATTTCAGAATTTTTAAGAATATATTCAGTTAGAAGTAGGTCTTTAAATAGAGAAGAAAGCAGGACTATTAAAAGTATGGATGTTATTAATTCTGATTTAGAGTTTCTTGATTGTGCAACCATTACTGGATCCGTTAGACCTAATAATGAAGATTTTGTTTGCGCGACTACTTCACCACTAAAACCTAATTATAAATTACTTGTTGTCTGTGATGGAATGGGTGGACAAAATCGTGGTGAAATCGCATCAGAAATAGTTTCTAGCGAAATAGTTAAATGGTTTAATAATTATAATTTTTCCTCTGGTTTTGATAACGTTAAGGAAGAAATTACTAATGTCTTGAAACAATCTAAAAAATTAATTAAACAAGAAACCTTTTTATCAGGAACAACTGTAACGTTTGCGATAATAGGAGAAAATAATACATTTATCGGAAATGTTGGAGATTCTAGAACTTATACTATAAAAAATGGGATTTTAGAGCAAATAACAAAGGACGACTCTGAAGTATGGGAGAAATTTTATAATTGCGAGCCACAACAATTATCGAAAGATGATTTAAGATTTTTGCGAAATAATAATGTGCTTATTGATGTTATAGATGATATGCCATATGATTTTGAACTTCAATCATATATAATTCCGAATTCTGATTATGATGGAATTATATTATTTAGTGATGGCGTAACTGATATTTTATCTGATGAAACAATTAGCAGAATATATAGAAATTCGGATAAAAAAGAATTATTAGATAAACTATTATATGAAGCCTGCTATGGTGATTTTGATATTCCAAGAGATGATTGTGATGAAGTAATGTATCCTCCAAGGCCAGGCAAGGATAATGCATCTATAGCCTTATATTTAAAACTAAAATAAGTAAAAATTGACAAATTAGTTATTTATTAGTATTATAAAGCACTAGAAAGAAGTGAAATTATGTCAAAAATTAATAGAGAAGATTCTCGTTTAATAAAAAGTTTGGTAACAAATACATCAGATCTTGAATATCTAGATTGCGTAACTACTAGGGGACTTATGAGAGAAATCAATGAAGATTTCGTTGCCACTGCTATTTCAGAAACAAATACAGATATAAAATTATTAGTTTTATGTGATGGAATGGGTGGTTATGAACGAGGAGAAGAGGCTTCAAAATTTGTAGTAACTAGATTATTAGATTGGTTTAATAATTTTGATTTTTCAAATGGTTTGCCTGAAGATATTGCAAAAATAGTAACAAAAGAAATCAAAAGAATAAACCGTGGTTTAAAAAAACAATATAATGAATCAGCAACTACACTTACAATGGCATTAGTAGGTGAGGAAGATACATATGTATTTAATATTGGTGATTCTAGAACTTATGCTATTAAAGATAATGATTTAACGCAAATAACAAAAGATGATTCTGAAGTATGGAAATATCTTTATAGAAATGGCAAGGGTAAATATACCAAAGATGAGCTTAGATTTATAACATATAATTTCTCAGTAACAAAATGTTTAGGACAAGGTTTTGCATTTAGAGTAAGCACAGACGTTATTAAAAATAGTGCTTATGATGGTTTGTTACTATTATCAGACGGAATAACTGATATTTTATCTGATAAAACAATGAGAAAATTTTTAGAAGAAACAAGGCATGATGAATTGTTAGAAACTTTATTATATGAATCTTGTTATAGTGATAGTGAATATTTTGAAGATGAAAGAAAAATGAAATTACACTATAAAGAAACGGTGCCAGGATATGATAATGCTACAACGGCTATGTACTTAAAACTAACGAAATAATCGTTAGTTTTTTAATTTGACAAAATTTGCTAATATTGCTATCATAAGAACCCGAAAAGAGGGATTTTTGTGAATTTATATGACGAATATAAGTGTGGGCTTGATATAACGTTATATTGTGAAAAAGCTTATGATATTCTTACTTCAGCTTTAGAGTTCACTAAAAAATATTATGACTATGAAGAGGATTATATAAAAAGGGCGATTGATTATATTTTAAAAACGGGAAAAATAGATATAATTACGAGAAATGAGGGCGCTAGAGAGTCTGTAAAGCTAGCACTCAATGGAAAAGATGAAAAAATTGATAGAGAATTATTTGCTATGGTAATGTGTTATCAAACTGTTCCAATAGATCAATTTTTAGAAATCTATAATAAGGTTGGTAGACCTTTAAATAGAACGGATTCTCGTGCAATTAGGAGCATAACAACGACTTTTTCGGAAGCTCATGAGTATTTAGATTGCAGAACTACAACAGGGCTTATTAGGCAAAATAATGAGGATTTTGCAGCTACTATAGTTTCTAAAACAAATGAACATATTAAATTATTAGTAGTATGTGATGGAATGGGTGGCATTGAAAGGGGAGAAGTTGCTTCACAATTTGTTACACAAAGGTTAATGGATTGGTTTAATAATTTTGATTTTAGTAATGGGATTCCAGGTAATATTCATAAAATTTTGCAGGCTGTAATTAATAGAATTAATAATCAACTTAAGGAATATTCTTATCATTCAGGAACAACCCTTACAGCAGCTTTAACAAGTGAAGATTATACGTATGTTATTAATGTCGGAGATTCTAGAACTTATAAATTGAAAGATGGCGAATTGGAACAAGTAACTAAAGACGATTCAATAGTATGGAATTATTATATGGATGGTAAGTTTTCAAAAGACGAACTTAGATTTATAAGACAAAATAATATTATAACTGATTGTTTAGGCGATGGTGGATCAGGAAAAGTTCAAATTCATAGACTTGAGGAAGATTCTTATGATGGTCTTTTGTTGGTAACAGATGGAATAACTGATATTGTTTCAGATGAAAAGATTAAAAGACTTTATAATGATAACGATTATGATCAATTTTTAGATCTTCTTTTACATGAGGCTATTAGTGGCCAAAGTGAATTTTTTGAAGATAGAAAAGAAGATATTGATTTTTGTTCTACTAGACCTGGTAAGGATAATGCAACTGCGGCAATGTATTTAAAATTAAAAAAATAGAGATTGTTCTCTATTTTTTTAGTGTTCTACTGTATAATTCAGGATATGTTTCGCCTAATTTTAAATGATAATAGAAACTATTCATACTTTCCATATAAATATCTGATTCGCTAAAATATGGTGGAATTCCATAATCAAATTCATCAGTTCCAAAACTTTCTCCATAACAAGCTAATAAAATATCTTCAAATTCTTTAGTATATTTTTGGTTTGTAGGAAGTAAATCATATGCTTTATGTGATTGAATTATCATAGCTTTAGCAGTTTCATCTGAAATAACAATGAAGTTTAGATCGTTTTCTTTTGGAATTTCATTAAGAAATTGTAAGTCATTAGATGAATCGGTTTCTTCAGCTATTTTGTCTTTGCTATTTTCACTAGCATACATGTTTATAAGCATACTAATTGTTTCTGACTCAAATGAATTTGCTTCATGGTTTGCTTCTGAAATTTCATCAATCTGATTAACTTTAAGACCTAAATTTATACAGTCTACAATATATTCATAAATTAAACCTGTTACAAGCCATCCAAATACACTGTTTAAAGAATATTCATTTTTATGATTAATGAAAAAGTCAATTACATTTATTGGTATTTTAGAATCAATCATTGAGACTAATAATTTAATTTCTTCCGCACTAAAATCCTTATTTGCATATATTGCTAATTCTTCTATAGAATGACCTCTTTCAATACCCTCACGAATTGCACGCATTTGTTTACTGCCAAAATCAGCTTTAGCGTATATTTTAACTTGATCTATAGTAAGCCCATGTTTGATTCCTAAAAAAAGTTGATTTCTTTGATCGTCATTAAAGTTATTGTTAATACAAAATCTAGTTTCTTCCATTGAAAATCCAGCTTTAAAACATTGCCTGATTATTTTTTTATCTAAAAGGCTATTCTTTTCATTTAAACAGAATTTTGCTTGTTCTATAGTAAGTCCAAGTAATAATTCTGTACGGATTTCATTATTATAAGAACCATTATATCTTGTTATTTCTTTAATCATATTATCACTCCTTAAAAACAGTTTATATTATAACACTTTTCTCTCATGATTCAAGGAAAATAATAAATGAATGAAATATATATTTTAATTTATCATATAAATGATATAATGATTATGGATAGAAAGCAGCGGTGGTAGTATGAAAGCATTAATTACAGGTGCAAGCTCTGGCCTTGGTAGAGAATTTGCTAGAGTATTAAGCGAAAAAGGTTATGATTTAATATTAGTAGCTAGAAGAAAAGATAGATTAGAAGAATTAAAAAAAGAATTAAATACAAAGGTTAGAATTATACCAATTGATTTATCAAATGAAACAATGTGTTATGATTTATTTAAAATTGTTGAGGATGAAGATATAGAAGTATTAATAAATAATGCTGGTTTTGGGTTATTTGGAGAATTTAGTAAAACTGATTTAGATACTGAACTTAATATGCTTGATTTAAATGTTAAGGCAGTACATATTTTAACTAAGGCTTTTTTATATAAATTTAAAAAAGAGAATAAAGGTTATATTTTAAATGTTGCCTCATCTGCAGGATTTATGTCTGGTCCTTTAATGAGTACATATTATGCGACTAAAGGATATGTGTTAAAGCTTACTGAAGCAATTGCCTATGAATTAAAAAAAGAAAAGAGCAATGTTAAAGTAAGTGTATTATGCCCTGGACCAGTTGATACAGAATTTAATGAAGTTGCAGGGGTATCTTTTTCAGTTAAACCATTATCTAGCGAATATGTTGCAAAACGTACAATAAATAAAATGTTTAAGGGAAAGACTGTTATAGTTCCTGGATTCATTATCAAACTTGGAATTTTTGGACTTCGTCTAATTCCTCGTAAACTTATGTTAAGTATTGTATACAAAATACAAAAGAAAAAGCAAGGTAAGTAATAAAAGAAATAGATAAACTATTTCTTTTTTTGTAAATGATGAATTTTCTAAATCCAAATATAAAAAAATAACAGAAAAGGGAAATCTGTTATATGAAAAAGGTAAATTTGATATATATAATAAAACTTTTTAACTATGAATTTGGCAATTTAGTCATTTGTATTAATTTTTAAGGTAATGTATAGTGCATGGTGGAGATGTTTGAAACCTCTATCGTTGTCTGCCCACTTATGAATAATAAGGAGGCTTGATAGTGTGACAAAAAAAGATTTTTTAATCCTAGTATTGTTAATAATTATCATTTTGTTAATTTTACCTCAGGGGGTTTAATGAATAAAAAAACGACATCAAACTAGTAATAGTTTAATGTCTATCCAACAATGGGTAGACATTGATATATTTCAATATCTCCACTAATTAAAATATAACATATTTAATATAAATATTCTAGTAAAAAGAGAAAAAGTTTTTATTTTTTGTTTCTATTTCTCCCATTGACAATTGTCTTGGGGGGGGGGGTATAATGTGGTTGGTGTAATAAAATGAGAAAACATAGATTAGATAGAAGAAAAATGAAGAAACAAAGAAAAATGATTATATTTTCTATGATAGGAATAGTTTGCTTTTTTAGTTTAGGGTATGCAACTTTTAGTCAAAATTTTTTAGTAAGTGGGAAAGGAACTATTGTGGAAAAACCAATTACAATTGATGAATTAAGAGAAAAAAAGTGTAATGTAGTAAAAGATGATGGATTATATATTGATACTTATGAGGATGGAAGATGTATTTATAAAGGGGCAAATCCTGATAATTTTATTTTGTTTAATAATGAATTATGGAGAATACTTGCTGTTGAAAATGATAATACACTTAAAATAATGAAAAATAATAGTATTGGCAATATGGCTTGGGATGAGTCTAATTCTAATATGTGGACCAGGCCAGCCACTTTAAATACATACTTAAATAATGATTATTATAATTCAATAGATACAATTTATAAAAATATAATTAATAAACATGATTTTCCTATAGGTCCAGTAACTTGGAATAATGATAATTTAGCTGAGCAAATAACTTCAGAAAAAGGTGTATTATGGAATGGCAATGTTGCCTTAATTAGTTCAAGCGATTATTTAAAAGCAAATTCTAATGAAAAGGAGTGCGGGAATTTTAAACTTCAATACAACAATTATGAAATATGCCCATTAACCAATTACATATTTTCTATGACAAAAAATTCTCAAAATAATCCAGTGTGGGCAATTAATCCTAGAGCAACTGACAGAGGGTCTTACCCACATTATGTTGTTTTTATAGGTTCAAATGCATCAAGTACGGGTAATAACGTTGATAAGACTGATATGGGGGGTATTCCAGTTGTTTATTTAAACTCTGATATTAAATTACGTGGACATGGAACAGAAAAATATCCGTATGAGATAGCATTTTAACAATATGTGAAAGCATTTACTAAGCTTGTAAATGCTTTTTATTTATAATATAATGGAGATGGTGATGGCTAATGGGTGACAACATTATTTCAATTAAAAATTTATCTTTTAGCTATGGGGAAAAGCCTATATATAAAGAATTGGATTTAGAAATAAAAAAGGGCTCTTTTGTAACAATTATAGGGCCATCTGGAAGTGGTAAAAGCACACTTATAAGATTACTTTTAGGACTTGAAAAAACAAAAGATTATATTAATATTAATGGATATAACTTAAATGAAGCCAATTTAAAAAAAATAAGACAAAGTATGGGCGTGGTATTTCAATCTGTTGATAATCAATTTGTTGCTGAAACAGTAATGGATGAAATTGCTTTTTCTTTAGAAAATCTAAGTATTGAAAAGAAAGCTATTCGTAAAAAAATATTAGATGTTAGTAATTTGTTAGGTATCAATGATATCTTAGAAGAAGAACCACATAATTTAAGTGCTGAAAATAAGCAATTAGTTGCACTTGCATCTGTTTTGGCTTTAGAACCTCCAATAATAATTTTAGATTCTGGTTTAAGTAAATTAGATAGTCTTCAAAGAAGTAAAATATTAACAATTCTTAGGAATCTACACATTACTAAAAACACAACAATTATTCATGTTACTAATGATATAGAAGATGTATTATTTGGGGATGAGATTATTTTCATTAACAATGGAAGACTAATTACACAAGGAAAAACAGAGATTGTATTAGAAAGAAAAGATATTTTCGATAAATCACATATGGAAAGACCTTTTATCGTTGAACTTTCAGAAAGGCTTAAATTTTATGGTCTTATAGATAGACTTTATTATGATGAAGATAAGTTGGTGAATGATATATGGAAATAGAATTCGAAAATGTAACTTTAGTTTCTTCTAATGTAAATGCTAGGAAAAAAGTAATAAATGATTTATCTGTGTTGATTAGAAATAATCAAATAACAGGTATTATTGGTCCATCAGGATCAGGAAAAACAGCTTTTTTAGAATTGATAAATGCCTTAGTTTTTCCAACAAAAGGCCAGATAAAGGTAGGAAATACGATAATTGGAAAAGGTAAAAAAATAGAAGATTTAGAAAAGTTTAGAAAAAATATAGGACTTGTATATCAAAATCCAGAAATGCAATTTTTTAATAGTACAGTAAGAAAAGAAATTGAATTTGCTTTAGTTAATTTTAATTTCATGGTATCTGAAAAAGATAAAAGAGTATTAGATGCTTTAAAAATGGTTGGATTAAATGAGAGTTATTTAGAAAGAAACCCACTTTGTCTTAGTAAGGGAGAGCAAAAAAAAGTTTCACTAGCAATCACACTTGCTTATAATCCAAAAGTTATTTTATTAGATGAACCAACTTTAGGATTAGATGATGAGGGTAAAAGAGAACTTATAAAACTTCTTAGAATGATGAAACTAAGATATAATAAAACAATTGTAATTGTAAGTAATGATACTGATTTCATTCATCAAATAGTCGATTATATTTACGTTTTTGATAAAGGCGAAATAGCTTATCATGGAGATAAGTATACTATTTTTAGTGATAGTGAAATAATAACTCAATTTGATATTAGACCACCAAAGATAATAGAATTTGTAAATAAGGTAAAACAAATAAAAGGTGTAAAACTTGGATATCGTGATGATATTGATGATTTAGCAAAGGATGTGTACCGAAATGTTAAATAATTTACCCGTTGGTAGGTACTATGTTGCTAATTCAAATATTCACAGAATGAATCCACTTTCTAAAATAATATGTACTGTTTTGTTTATCATAATGGCATTATTTGGAATTGATTTAAAAACAAGTTTTGCTTTATCATTACTTGTATTAATAATGATACTAAATTCAAGTATTCCGTTTAAAATATTTGCACGTGCTGTGTGGGCACTTAGATATATAATTATAATAATGCTTTTGTTTTGTGCGCTATTTGGTCTTCCAGTTGCGGGGAGTATAGCATTTATTATTAATTTTGTATTAATCGTTCTTTATACAATAATACTTACAATGACAACGCCGCCAACAGAGCTTATATATGGTTTTGAAATGTTTTTAATACCACTTAAGTTAATCGGTATCCCTACTAATAAAGTAGCTTTATATTTAAGTATGGCACTTAGATTTATTCCAACATTACTTGATGAGTGTGCGAGAATAATGAAATCACAAGCAAGTAGAGGTGTTGATTATTATCATTGCTCTATGAGTGGTAAAATTGCAGCAATAAAAGGTATTATATCTCCAACAATCAAATCATCTGTTTTGAAAACTAAACAACTTATTAGTTCAATGAAACTTCGATTATTTAGTTTTGGAAGAGCTCGTACGAATTTTAGAATAAATAAATGGCACTTTTTCGATACATATTTAATTTTTATTCATATTTTAATACTAATGGTAATAGTAGTTAGGGGGTTAGTGGTATGAGATATTTAATGACAATAGTTTATGATGGATCAGGCTATAAAGGTTATCAAAAGCAACCAAAAGAAAAAACAATTCAAAGTGAAATAGAAAAGGCTTTGAAAACAATTAATGGTGGTAAAAAGGTTGATATTCATGCATCTGGAAGAACTGATGCAGGGGTTCATGCATATAACCAAAAGGCACATTTTGATTTAAATAAAAATATGACTGTAGATCAAATTAGAAATGGTATTAATAGTTTGATACCTGATGATATTTATATTAAAAATGTGGTAGAAGTTGATGATGATTTTCATGCTAGATTCAATGTAAAAGCTAAAGAATATATTTATATTATTAATTTAGGAGAATATAATCCAATAGAAAAAAACTATGTTTGTCAGTATAATGATAAATTGGATTTAGTTGAAATGGAAAGAGCAATGAAATATTTAGAGGGAACTCATAATTTCAAATCCTTTACAAAAACAGATGAAGATAGAGATGATTATGTTAGAACGATTGTTCAAGCTACTTTAATTAGAGATATGAAAAATTCTAATAAAATTATTCTAAGTTTTTTAGGAACTGGTTTTATGAGATATATGGTTAGAAATATTGTTGGAACTTTACTAGCAGTAGGGGAAGGAAAACTGAAAAGTGAAGATATAATTGAAATTTTAAAAGCAGAAGATAGAAAAAGAGCTTTTAAAACAGCAAGTCCTGAAGGATTATACTTAAAAGACGTTTTATATTAAGGAATAAATAAACTAAAAAGACATATATTTTTATTGACTTTTAGTTTATTTTTTTATATAATTAACACTGGTACATTTATTTATCCCACATGAGTAAGTTCTGGGAAAACTTACAAATGTAAAGGAGAAAGGAAAAAGTATATGAAAACATATATGCAAAGAAAAGAAGATGTAACTAGAAACTGGTATGTTGTTGACGCTGAAGGTCAAACATTAGGTCGTCTAGCTACAGGAGTTGCTAATGTTTTAAGAGGAAAACATAAAGCAACTTACACACCACATATCGATGGTGGAGACTATGTTATTATTATCAACGCTGAGAAAGTAAATCTTACTGGTAATAAATTAGATGGTAAAATTTATTACAACCACAGTAGATATACTGGAGGACTAAGAGAAAGAACTGCTCGTGAAATGATCGAAAAATATCCTGTTGAAATGGTTGAAAGAGCTGTTAAAGGAATGCTTCCAAAAGGTAGATTAGGAAGACAAATGTATAAAAAATTATTTGTTTATGCAGGAGAGGAACATCCACATAGTGCACAAAAACCAAGTGCATTAAAAGTGGACTAGGAGGTTTACATGGAAAGAAAATTTATTGGAACAGGTAGAAGAAAAGCATCAGTTGCAAGAGTTGTAATGGTACCAGGAAGTGGTAAAATTACAGTTAACGGTGTAGATGTTAGAGAATTTTTCCCATATGAAACCAACGTTATGGATTTAATGCAACCATTAGTAATGACAAATAATGAAAATACATTTGATATCACTGTTAAAACTAACGGTGGAGGATTTAGTGGTCAAACAGGAGCAATCCGTTTAGGAATTACAAGAGCTTTAATCGAATATGATAAAGCTAATGAAGGAAAAGAAGATAGCTATAGAACTATCTTAAAAAGAGCTGGATTTGTTACTAGAGATTCTAGAGCAAAAGAAAGAAAGAAACCAGGTCTTAAAGAAGCTCGTAGAGCACCTCAATTCTCAAAAAGATAATTTTACATATTATACAAACATTGGAATTACTTATATTCCAATGTTTTTTTGTATTTAAGATATCTTAGAAACACCCTAGAATAGTGTACGTAGCCCACAAGTAGCCCACAAATAGCCCACAAATATTTTATTTTGTTTATAATTTTTGTTTTATAGGAAATAATTATTATATGTTAGAAATGCTGGAATTATATTAAAGTGTTTTTATTGAAAAATAATAATATATGTTGTATAATTATTGAAGATAGAGTGGTGATAAGGTGCATAATAATAAAAGAAAAAACTTTATAATAATGTCAGTGTTAGTTTGTACATTGATAATAATGTCTACAGGTTATGCGATTTTAACTCAGGTTATTAAGGTAGATGGAACCGTAACAGTAGAAAGAGATTGGGATGTAAAAATTACTGGAATAACTGATGGAACACCTGTTGGTGCAGCTGAAAATGAAGTGGCACCTACTTATGATGCTACAACAGCTTCCTTTAGTACACTTCTTTATAACAAAGGAGATTCTATGACTTATGCGGTTACTATCGAAAACTTTGGAAGTTGGGATGCTAAATTAGAAACGATAACTTTAACAGATTCACAAAACCCAGCTGTTAAATTTACTGTTAGTGGAATTAATGAAGGGGATGCATTACCTTCTGGTAGTACACATGTATTAACTGTAAAAGTAGAATATGATTCTGCCTTTAATGGAGAACTTACTGATAATGTTGGTAATTTAACTGTTAATTTAACTTATGTACAAGATGATAGTAGTTCAGTAGTTCCAACACCACCAGTATCAGAAAGTAGTGTTGTATATAGTAAAAATATAGTATATGAAGAAGAATATATAAATGTGGGAGATTCATTGGATCAAATCACAGGGTATACCGAAGATTACACAACATTAAATAGTCATACATTTTTAAAACACATAATAAATAATGGTGTTGTAGAATCGAATGAAGTGTGTTTTATAATTAATGATGTTTTGCATTGTCTTAAACCAAATGAATATGAAACAAGCAAAGCGAGTTTAATAAGTATATTTGGCGAGTCATCATGTACTGATGATACAGATACATATAGATGTTCTAGGTCTGGTGTTTATGAAGAGCCTCTTGTTAATGCATATAAAGCAAGTGCATTTGCTCCTAATTCTGTAAATGCACGTGGTGGCGATAGTAGTGCAGATTGTTTTGTTTATACAAATGGGTCTGCTAAATGTGGTCCGATTTAATTAAAATAAATATGTAAAAAAATATGTAAAGCACATATTTTTTTTATTTTTCATATTGATATTTAAAAATTAACTTCATATAATGAAAGTATAATAAAGGAGGAATGTAGTTAAGAAAATATAACTAAGAGGGGCTTAGTTTATATAGTGTCAATGAAAATAATTATAAATGTCGGGTGGAAACAGTAAATGTTTCCTTTTTTTTATATATTTAGTATAATGTAAGTGGTGATTTTATGCTTAAAGTAAGTAATGAATGGCAAGATTATGAATGTCTTGATGCTGGAAATGGCGAAAAACTAGAAAGATGGGGAAATGTATATTTAAGAAGGCCAGATCCTCAGGCTATGTGGGAAATTAAAAATGATTCTGCATGGGAAGATGTGGATGGTTATTATCACAGATCTACTGATGGTGGTGGTTACTGGGATTTTAAAACTAAACTAAATGAATATTGGATCGTAAGATACAAAGATTTAACATTTAAAGTTTCTCCTACTAATTTTAAACATACAGGTTTATTTCCAGAGCAAGCTGCTAACTGGGATTTTATGATGGAAAAAATTAGAAGAGCAGGTAGACCTATTAAAGTATTAAATTTATTCGCATATACTGGTGCAGATTCAATGGCATGTTCTAAAGCTGGTGCTGAAGTAACACAAGTTGATGCATCTAAAGGTATGAGTAATTGGGCTAAAGAAAATATGAAATTATGCCATTTAGAAAATAATAAAATAAGATTTATTGTAGATGATTGTTTAAAATTTGTTGAAAGAGAATTTAGACGTGGAAATAAATATGATGCGATTGTAATGGATCCTCCAAGTTATGGTAGAGGACCAAATAAGGAAGTATGGAAATTTGAAAAAAATATGGCAATCTTATTAGATGCATGTGTAAAAATTTTAAGTGATAAACCTTTATTTTTCCTTATCAATTCATATACAACAGGAATTTCAAATATTACTTTATCAAATATGCTTAAAATGTCACTTTCTCCTTTATATGGGGGAAAAATAACATCTGGGGAAATTGGGCTTCCTGTAACGAAAAATAATTTGATTTTACCATGTGGTATATATGGAAGATGGGAAAGTAATGAATAATATTATCTATGAAGATAATCATCTATTAGTTGTGGAAAAGAAAATAAATATTCCAGTTCAACTAGATAGTAGTAACGATGAGGATTTACTTACCTGTTTAAAAAAATATATTAAAGAGAAATATAATAAACCAGGCAACGTATATTTAGGATTAGTTCATAGATTAGATAGACCTGTTGGCGGTGTAATGGTATTTGCTAAAACAAGTAAAGCCGCTAGCAGATTATCAAAACAAATAAGGGAAAATAAGATTAAAAAAACTTATTTGGCAGTTGTTTATGGAAATTTAAAAGAAAAAGCAATTTTAAAAGATAAAATACTTAAAAATAATAAAACCAACACTTCAGTAATTTCTGAAAATGGAAAAGAAGCAAGTCTTGATTATGAATTGCTTGCTAAAAAGGATAATTTAAATTTAGTAGAAATTCATCTTCATACTGGTAGAAGCCATCAAATAAGAGTTCAGTTTTCATCAAGAAATAATCCCTTATATGGAGATCAAAGATATAATAAAAATGCGAAGCCAGGTGAACAGATTGCATTATTTGCAAGTGAACTTGAATTTATACATCCAGTTACAGAAGAAAAAATGATATTTAATTTACCATTACCAAATAGATATCCATTTGTACTTTTTAAAGAATAAAATTTATTCTTTTTTTTATCTTCGACATGAAACGACAAAAACACATTTTCTAATATGTTAGTATAATAATGCGAGGAGCAGTAGTACTTGCAGTATTAGAAGGTGAGGTGGCGTATGTTCGGTAAAATTAAGTGGTTTAACAACGATAAAGGTTATGGTTTTATTTCTTGTGATAACTATGAAGATATTTTTGTACATTATTCATCAATAAGAAGTGAAGGCTACAAAACTTTAGTTGAAGGTCAATCCGTAAGTTTTGATTTGGTTAGAACTGACAAAGGTCTTCAAGCAAAAAATGTAATTGAACTAGAAACTACTCATGTATAAAGAGTAGTTTTTTGTTAATTTTTTTAATTAATAAAACATAAGTTTTTATATAGGAACGGTGAGTTAAATGGCGAAATATAAAGCAATACTTGTATTTATTTTTATTGCACTTATATGTACATTAAATTATGTTAGTGCGGAAAATAAGAATTATCCTTTAATCTCTAAAGTGATTTATCTAGATCCAGGTCATGGTAATTTAGATCCAGGAGCAATGTATAAAGGTATAGCAGAATCTGACTTAAATTTAGAGATAAGTATTGAAATAATGACTATGTTAAAAAAAGAGGGAGCAACTGTATATTTGACAAGATATGGTGACTATGATTTATCAGCGGTTGGAGCAGAAAATAGAAAAAGAAGTGATCTATCTAGAAGGGCTAATATTATAAATAAATCTGGCTGTGATATGTTTGTTTCAGTACATTTAAATGCAGATGAAACACATACTTGGTATGGTGCACAAGTCTATTATGATAGTATTAATCCTGAAAATGAAAAAATAGCAAAAATACTTCAAGATGAGTTTAAAAAAAATACAAATACCACTAGAGATTATCAAAGAAATGATACTAAGTATTTACAAAGAAGAATTAATAGACCAGGCGTGTTATTAGAGGCAGGATTTCTTTCGAATGCCAATGAAAGATATTTGCTACAACAAGATTCTTATCAGCAAAAAATAGCGAAGATAGTAACAAAGTCTATCATTAAATATTTTAATAGTTAAAATCACATATTCTCCCAACAAAAAACATATTTTTCACAAGATTTTATGATATAATTTTAAATAGGTGGTAAGGATGGCAAACAAGATATTTAAAACATTAGAAGAGCAAATAGATATTTTAAAAGATAGAGGACTTAAAGTAAATGATGAAGAGAGTGCAAAGTCAATACTATTTAAAGAAAATTATTTCTTTTTAAATGGTTATAGACATTTACTTGCGGATAAAAATATTAAAAATAGATTTCTTGAAGGAAGTACATTTGATGAACTTTATTCTATTTTTAAATTTGATAGACAGATAAGAAATATATTTTTTAAGAACATTTTGATAGTAGAAAACAATATGAAATCAATTATAAGTTATCAACTATCAAAAAAATATGGTTATAGGGAAAAAGAGTATTTAAATCCAGATAATTATACTCAAGATAATTTAAAAATAAGACAAGTAAATGATTTACTTTCTAAAATTAAAAGACAAGTAAGAGTTAATGGAAGAAACCATTCAGCTACTCTTCACTATTTAGATAATTATGGGTATGTTCCCTTATGGATTATGGTTAAAGTTTTATCATTTGGTATTATTGCTGAATTTTATACAATATTAAAATCTGGTGATCGAACAGCAATAGCAAATGTATATAGCATCTCACCAGAAACTTTAGCAGATTATTTATCTATTCTATCAAACTTTAGAAATTTATGTGCTCATGAAGATATTTTATATGATCATAGGACTCAAAGAGTGATTCCTGATTGTGAATATCATGAAATGTTAGACATTATTGTTGATGAAGAGGGCGAGTATGTTTATGGAAAAAATGATTTATTCGCACTTGTAATAATTCTTAAAAAATTACTTGCAAAAGAAGAATTTTCTGAAATGATGTTTGAAATTAAATATCAAATTAGAGTACTGGATGACATGATCGATACAGTACCGCTGTCTACAATTCTAAACCGCTTAGGTTTTCCAGATAATTGGGAAAAAATATGTGAAAAATAGGAGGCAATATGCGAGAAAGAATAATAAATACTATAATAATTATAGTTATAGCTGTTTTATGTATTGGTGGAACAGCATACTATTTTAATAATAAAGATAATTCTAAAAATTTATCTACAAGCAATAAGAATGTAACAATTTCAGAGACTAATACTATTAGTGATTCTGTTGATAAAGTATATAATGCAACAGTTGTAGTAGAAGGATATAAAAATGATAAATTAGTTGGATCAGGATCTGGCTTTATATATAAAGTAGATAATAAAAATGTTTATGTTATGACAAATCAACATGTAATAGCTGGAATGAGCAAAGTTAAAGTAGTAACAATGGATGGTGAAATATATGATGCAGAGGTTTTAGGAAGCGATGAATATATGGATATAGCTGTTTTAAAATTTACTGCTGATTCATCTAAACAAGCATTTACTATTGCAGAAACTGGAGATAGTTCAAATATGGAAATTGGAGATACAGTGTTTACTGTTGGAACTCCAGTAGGAACTGATTATATGGGAACAGTTACAAAAGGTATTATTTCAGGTAAAAATAGAACTATTACGGTTGGTGGAGAAAATGGTTCATCTATGACAGAAGTTATTCAAACAGATGCATCAATCAACCCAGGAAATAGTGGGGGGCCACTTGTTAATATTAATGGAGAAGTTATTGGAGTTAATTCAATGAAACTTGCTGATACTTCAGTAGAAGGAATGGGGTTTGCTATTCCAATAGAACTTGCTATGAGTCAAGTTGATAAACTTGAAAAAGGAGAAGCAATTGTAAGGCCAGTTGTTGGTGTATCATTGGCTGACTTAGATAACATTTACTTATTATATCGTAATGGTATCAATATACCAGAAGATATTGATAAAGGATCAGTTATAGCTGATGTTGAAGAAGGATCTGTAGCTGATAAATCAGGCTTAGAAAAAGGCGATGTTATTGTAGAAGTAGATGGTACAGAAATAAAAAATACAGCACATTTTAGACATTTGCTTTATAAACACGACATTGGCGATACAATGAAAATAACTTATAATCGTGGTGGAAAAGATAAAACAGTTACAGTAAAATTAACTGAAAAGGCCGAAAATGAATAAAAAAAGACACACTTAATTGTGTGTTTTTTAATATAGTTCTGGACATATTCCAGCAGCAGGCTTGTAAAAACAATGATTTAAATATCTACCTGCATATTCTTGTCCCCACCAATCGCTTTTGCAATTTTGACCTTTGGCTGGTGCATAAAACCAAAGTGAGTTAGTTGCAGGATGATAGTATTCACCTTTTAAAACTCTATCCGCCAAATTTCTTTCTAAGGTAGTAGGGCTACTAAAGAATAGTGGACTATTTATCCCACTAAAACCACCAGGAGATTGATAAATCATATTTGTAATAGTAGTAATATTTTTAAAGTCTAAGCATTTAGCAATCGCTCTATTAACTCCAACGTTTCCTACCATTAACATTCCAAGATTTCCTTCACCTGTAGCTTCAGCTCTCATTAATCGTGCAAGCAAATCTCTTTCCTTTGTAGTATAGTTAATTATACCCATAATATCACCGTTATATTATATGATATGTGGAAAATAAGTTGAATAAATAGATGAGATATGCTATAATTTATAACGGAACTGAATAAGTTTTATTTATAGGGGAATAGTTCAGTTGGTAGAACGTCGGTTGATAAACGGCCGACCTAACATAATTGTTAGTAAAAAATCGAGGAAGAAAACTGGAAGGCTAAACCTTTATGGCAAGCTAATCAGAGTGGAAGTTAGTATTTAAAAGTATTAACACACGCAACGCATAGATAGTGAACCTATTAATTTAGAATATAATCTATCCA
>CASPVX010000008.1 GCA_949425575.1 uncultured Bacilli bacterium | reverse complement strand
AGTATCTTTTGATATTTTACCAATAGTAAATGAAGCCTCGATATTATCAAAACGTAAAAGTTCATCCGAAATCATTGCTAAATCTACATTATCATGAATCATATCATCCATTACACATATAGCAACAGTTTCATTTATTACTTCACTATTTCTAACATAGTCTTGTCTTCTAATAAAATCTTCTTTGCTTTCTTTTAATAATCTTTGTTTATCAATTAAATTTGCTCCTGATTTTAAAAGATAGGCAGATGCTCTAAATGTAGCCTCACTAGTTTTAACATTATAAGAATTGGTATCTATTTCAAGCCCAGCAAGCATTACAGTAGCAACATGTGGATTTATAAATTTATTTAAGTGTTTATAATACTCAGTTATTATTTCAGCAACACTAGACTTATTTGCGTTAATATATTCAAATATTGTATTTGCAATATGACTAGAACTATTCATATGATGATCGATAACAAATATATCTTTTATTTTTTCTAAAAGAAAACTGCTTTCTACCATCACTGGTTTTTGTGTGTCTAAAACAATTAATAATGTATTATCATTTATAATATCATCTAATTCATTGTCGTGTTTATAATCAATAAAAACTTTTTTACTTTCAAGCAAATCTAAACCTTTTGAAAGTGAAACATTTACTTCTTCATATGGTTTGATTACATAACAAGGTTTCTTAAACATCTCTATAATTTTATAAAGTCCAATTGAAGATCCCATACCGTCCAAATCTGGCTTTTTATGAGACATAATTAAAACATTTGAATGCGTTTTTATAGCCTCAGTTAACTTATCAAACATATAATCCATAGTTTCCACCTCTATCTATACATTATACTAAATTAGGGGGTATAAATCAATTTTTATGGGCAATTTATTTGAAGAAAAAAAGTTTTTGATTTTGTAAAAATTATTGATTTTTATTATTTTAAAACTTATTAAAAAAACAAGTATTTTTACTTGTTTCTTATTTTATCTGCCAATTTTTGAATTTTATTCATTCTATGATAAACACCGGATTTAGTAATTGGTTTTTCTGTTTCTAAACTTATTATTTGACTTAATTCTAATAAAGAAGCCTCTTTATATTTTAATCTATATTCTGCAACAATTCTTTCATTATCAGAAAGCAAATCTAAGCTTGCCTTTTCTTTTATTAATTCAATATCCTTAACCTGAGAATTTGCGCTTTCAATAGACTTATCCACATTTGCCTGTTCACAATTATTAAGTCTATTTGTCATATTTTTATGATCTCTATATATTCTTATATCTTCATAATATAAAACAGCATTAAAGGCCCCTATCAATCTTAAAAAGTCACCTATTTTTTCGGCCTCTTTTATATAAACCATATACCTATTTTCTCTTTTTAAAAGTTTACTATTAAACCCATAACTATTTAATATTTTAATTATAAATTCAGCATATTCTTTATCTCCTATATTAAACTCTAAATGATATCTTGATGTTTTAGGATCATTAACACTAGCAGTCATCAAAAATAAACCTTTTAAATACGACCTTTTTAAATCATCATCAGCTACTATAAAATCACTTGGTATATTCCCAATAACACCCAATTCTTTATATAGATTCGATGGATTATTTATTTCTAATATATACATATACTTTTTCTTATTTTTTCTTACAATAACTTTAGGTGTTATATTGCATATATCTTTTAATAATGAATAAATATGACGAGCTAAACTATTATTTTCAGTATCAATTATCACACTTTTATCATCATGAGTTGAACTATGAATAATCGCTGAAAGTTCAGATATACTTTCTGTTTCCGTAGTCGATAATTTACTCAGTTCATCCTTAATTGTACTAGTAAAAGACATAATATAACCTCCTATTTATCTATTAAATATGAAAATACATTAAGTGCTACTTTTATTGAATTATGTCTTAAAAAGCCATCTTCAATAACAGCTAAATCATCTTCAATTATTTCAACACCCGATTTTTCCAATCTATCATAATCAACTTCAACAGGTATTTTTTGTTGGAGTTCTTTATATTTAGTAATAATTTCTTTAGCAATACTTTCATTATTTACTAAAATAGCCTCTATTTTACGTTTACCTAAATAATCATTTAAAACCTCTAAATGTTCAGAAGCACTAAGATAATCTGTTTCTCCAGGTTGTGTCATCATATTACAAACATAAATTATTTTAGCTTTACTATTGTCAATCGCTTCTTTTATTTCAGGGCAAACTAAATTTGGAATAATACTTGTATATAAACTTCCAATACTTAAAACTATAGCATCAGATTTTTTTATTGCATTTAAAGCTTCTTTACTAACTGTAGGATTTTTTTCATAAAATACATTTTTAATACGTCTAGAATCCTCAGCAATACAGTGTTCACCCCTGACAATTCTACCATCTTCCATTTCACCCATTAATACAACATTATCTTCAGTTAAAGGTATTACTTTACCTTTTAAATTTAAAACATCATCTAAATCTGCTATACCACCAGCAATAGAACCATCTATATCAGCTAAAGCAGTTAAAAGTAAATTACCAATTGGATGCCCATCTAAATCACTACTTGTATTAAATCTATAATTTAGTAGTTTTCTAGCAATATTTTCTTTTTCAGAAAGAGCTATTACAACTTGTCTTATATCACCAATAGCTGGAATATTAAACTCTTTTCGAAGTCTACCTGTACTTCTTCCATCATCTGACACAGCAACTATAGCATTTATATTAAAAGGAAACTCTTTAAACCCTTTTAATAGTTGACTCATTCCTGTACCACCACCTAATACAGTTATTGTTTTCATGTTTACTCCTCCTCAGCTATTGATAAAGCTGCTATTACACCATCATTAATAGCAGTCGCAATTTGATAATATTCTTTATCTCTTATATCGCCAACAGCAAATACTCCTTTTTCACTTGTTTCCATTTTTTCATTTGTTTTAATGTAACCTTGATTTAAGTCTAAATTTAAACTATTTATAAATTCATTATTTGGAATTCCTCCAATAGAAATAAACAAACCTAATATATCTAATGAAGTATTATCATTTAAAATAATTTTTTCCAAATTATTTATTCCAACTAATTCTGATACTTCGCCTTTTAAAATTTCTATATTTTTTATAGCTTTTACTTTTTCAAAAATAGACTCTTTAGCCCTTACTTCATTTCTCACGATTAAATAAACTTTAGAACAAATATTTGATAAATATATAGCTTCTGTTAAAGCAGAATCACCACCACCTACAATTGCTACATCTTTATTCTTATAAAAAGTTCCATCACATACAGCACAATAACTGATACCTTTTAGTTTTTCTTCTTTTGCTAAATTTAATTTTCTTCTTCTCTTTCCTGAGGCAATAATTATTTTATCAAATTCTAATTTGTCATTTCCATTAGTAACTATAAACTTACTATCTTTTTTTATAATATCTTTTATATCAAATGTTTTATATTCAATTTTATGATAATTCATTTGATCAAACATTTTTAAACTTAAATCTGCTCCATTAATTTCGTTGAAGCCTAAATAGTTTTCCACAGCAAAAGTACTAACCACCTGACCACCAGGTGCACTTTTTTCTAATAACACTGGATCTAATCCACTTCTTTTTAAATAAAGAGCTGACGCCATTCCGGCAGGTCCAGCTCCTATAATTCCCACTTTAATAGACAATATCTTCACCATTTTCTACATCATTATATAAATTATCAAATTTAGAACCCATTGATAACTTGATGAACATTATAAGTCCAACTACAATCATAACAACTGATACAATTTGTGCAACTTTAAAATCCATTAACATTAAACTATCAGTTCTTAAGATTTCTATAAATAATCTTCCAACACCATACCATATTAAATAAAATGCAGTCACTTGACCAATTTTATTATATTTTCTAGATTTAATAATCAATAATACAATAAATCCAATTAAACACCAGATGCTTTCCATTAAAAATGTTGGGACATAATATGTGCCATTTATATGCATCCCATTAATTATAAATTCTGGTAAATGGAAACTTTCAAGTGTTTGAAGTGTTGTTGCAGGTCCATAAGCCTCGCCATTAAAGAAATTTCCCCATCTTCCAATAGCTTGCGCCAAAATAAGTCCTAAAACCATAATATCTAAAAGCCTTAAAATATTTACTTTATATTTCCATGCATATACAAAAGTTACAATTAAACCCGCAAGTATTCCTCCGTGTATTGCAAGTCCACCCTCCCATATTTTAATAATTTCTAAAGGGTGTTGACTATAATATTCGAAATGGAATGCCACATAATATAATCGTGCACCTATAACACCAAAAATCAAAACTAATATTACTAAATTAACAATAAAATCTTTTGGAATATTCCATTTTTTTCCCTCATGGGAAATTACTGTATAAGCAACTAATACTGCAAGTAAAATCATGATTGAATACCAATGTATTGAAATTGGTCCTAAATTAATAACACTAGACATATTATCGTTCCTTTCCTATTAATTTTCTAAGTGATTTATCAATAAAAATATTTAACCCAGAAATAATTAATGATACTAATACTGCAAAAAATATTCCATGAATCTCAAAATGACCTAAAGTAATAATACTTACAAGTTTTAAAATTATTAAATTAATAAATGGATAAAATAATCCCAATGTTAATCCAGTTATTGGCATGGTAAACCAAACTATTAAAGGTTTAATTGTTTGATTTAAAATAGAAATTAGTACTGCTGATACTATAGCCCATAATCCAAACATGGATCTATCAATATACACAGTTTTAGGAAAAATTAGTGAAATTACTATAAGTATGATTGCATAAACTACCATATTTACAAGCCAGCCTATGACTATTTCAATCTTAGATGTTTCTTTTTCTTCTATAATGACTGTATCTTTCATTATTTTACCACCTTTTTTATTATATCATTACTCACTTTTTAATTCAAATAAAACATCTCTAAGCTCCATTGCTCTTTCAAAATCAAGATTTTTAGCAGCCTCTTTCATTTCTTTTTCCACAGTAATAATTATTTTTTCTTTTTCTTTCTTACTCAATTTTTCTTTTTTCTCTTCTTTTGGTGCAGATGTATTAGCAATTAGTTCGTGAATTTCCTTTTTAATTGTTTGAGGAATTATATTATGATCCCTATTATATTTTTCTTGGATTGTTCTTCTTCTAGATGTTTCTGAAATAGCTTTTTCCATAGCATCACTTATACTATCAGCATACATAATTACTTTACCATCAGCATTTCTAGCAGCTCTTCCGATTGTTTGAATTAAACTTCTTTCGCTACGTAAAAATCCCTGTTTATCAGCATCCATAATTGCAATTAAACTTACTTCAGGAATATCAATTCCCTCCCTAAGTAAATTTATTCCAACTACGACATCATAATTACCTAATCTTAAATCTCTTATTATTCTAAGTCTTTCTAATGTTTTTATTTCATTATGAAGATATGCTACTTTGATATCTAATTTTTTCAAATAACTAGTAAGTTCTTCAGCCATTCTAATAGTTAATGTTGTTATTAAAGTTCTTTCATTTTTTTCAGTTTATTTATTCTTTCAATTAAATCATCAATTTGATTTTTTGTTGGTTTAACCTCAATTAATGGATCTAACAATCCTGTAGGTCTTATAATTTGTTCTATTACTTTATTATTTACCTTTTCAAGTTCATAATCTCCTGGCGTTGCTGATACATAAATAATGTTATCTATTTTTTCTTCAAACTCAGAAAATTTTAATGGTCTGTTATCCAAAGCACTAGGCAATCTAAAACCATAATCTACTAAAACTTGTTTTCTAGCTCTATCACCATTATACATAGCTTTTACTTGAGGAAGTGTTACATGTGATTCATCAATAACTAATAAATAATCGCCACCAAAGAAATCCATTAATGTAGTTGGAGTTTCTCCTTCTTCTCTTAAAGCAATATGTCTTGAATAGTTTTCTACCCCTCTACAAAAACCAGTTTCAGAAAGCATTTCTAAATCATAATTTGTCCTTTCTTTTAACCTTTGATACTCAAGCAATTTATTATCCTTTTGTAATTCATCTAGTCTTTCATCTAATTCAGTTCTAATTCTATTGACTGCCTCTTTTAGTTTTTCTTCACTCGTAACAAAGTGGCTTGCTGGAAATATAGTACATGACTTTTTATCATTAATAATACTGCCAGTAACAATATCAAATTCACTTATTCTATCTATTTCATCGCCAAAAAACTCTATTCTTATGCCTTTAGAATGTCCACTGATTGGTACTATTTCTAATACGTCACCTCTAACTCTAAAAGCCCCTCTTTTTAAATCCATATTATTTCTTTCATATAACATAGAAATCAGTTTTTCAATTATTTCATCACGATTAATAGTATCTCCTACAGCTGCAAATAAAACTTTATTTTTATAATCCTCAATTTCTCCTATACCATATATACAAGAAACAGAAGCAACCACTATAACATCTCTTCTATTTAATAAAGAAGCTGTTGCAGAATGCCTAAGTTCATCTATTTCATCATTGATAGAAGCATCCTTTTCAATATAAGTATCAGTTTTAGCCACATATGCTTCTGGTTGATAATAATCATAATAACTAACAAAATATTCAACTCTATTGTTTGGAAATAATTCCTTTAATTCAGCATATAACTGTCCCGCCAAAGTTTTATTATGAGCTAAAACAAGAGTTGGTTTATTAACCTCCTTTATTACATTAGCAATAGTAAATGTTTTACCAGTTCCTGTAGCACCTAATAACACTTGCTCTTTTACACCATTATTAATTCCGTTTACTAATTCTTTTATTGCTTCTGGTTGATCACCAGAAGGTTTATACTTCGATACTAATTCAAACATAATAACCTCCTTTCTTGAATCTAAATATAGTTATAATACAATATAAAATTTTAATACTATTATGTGGTTTATTTTTTCAGTTAATTTATTTTAACATTTATATATAAAGAAAACAAGATAACTAATATCTCGTTAATATTAAATTTTTAATTTTTTTACAAATCCATTATTATCAGAAAAATATCTATCTAATATTAAAAATTTCAAAATTTCATCAGTTATGGCTTCTTGATATTTTCTTATTGATTTTCTATAGATTGATGATTTTAGCATTGTTTCCTCATCAATCGCATTTACTAAAATACTATTATGTATCTGATTTATTAAATCAAATACAACTACACTTCCCGTAAAACCTTCATATGCAAAAGAATCTTTAGAAAATTCTTTCGGAACGTATGTATCAGCAAGTCCATTCGGATGATATACAAAAGCACCAAAAATTCCTCTATTATAACCAGATTTATTTATACAAAATTCCCTCACTTTTTCTAATGGTAAAATTCTTTCTGAAAAAATTCCTTTACTAAGTTTTACCAAATCAGCACCATTTACAAACATTCCAGCATGACCTAAAGCTTTATTTAAAATAAAAGCCTTTGGATCCTGTGGTTTAGAAATCAGTCTTCCGTTTCCTGTTATATTATTACCTGGAAAGTAAGTCGCACTTAATCCTAACGGATTCAATATATAATCTTTTAATATTTGATCATAATTCATTCCAAACAGTTTTTCTAAAATATAAGTTAATATAATAACCCCCATATCGGTATAATTATAAATATCTTTATTATCAGTTTCTACACAAATACCTTGTAAAACATTAAAAGCATCTTCATCACTACTACATTCATCTATTCGTTTTAAAGTTTTAATAATGCCTCTCATATTAACTAAATCATCTACCGAATAATTGGGTAAATCAAAATCATTTGTTAAATTATTTATTAATTCTTTTCTATCTATTATTCCAAGCAAATTTAAATACATTATTAATAAACCAAAATATAATTTTGTAATACTGGCAATATCAAACAAAGTATTTTCATCTATTTTTTCTGATTGGTTTTTTCGTAAATTCCCACCTATTATATTTACTTCAATTCCAGGATTTAAAAAAACTGATGTACTAATCCCCGTAATTATTTGGTTCTTATCATATAAAAATTCGCCTGTTTTTTCCTGCAAGTTTTTAGCTAAATATTCACTAATTTCTTCATAAGAATAATCTCCATTTATATAATGTTCTAATTGTTTTATAATTTTCTCTAATCTTTTGTCATTAAATTTTGAACCACTTTCTATAAGCCTACTTACAATTTCTTCTACTTTCATTTTTACCTCCTAAATTTTTTTAGGAAAGTTTCCTATATACTAGTATACTACCAAATTAAAGATTAGTTAAAGATTAATAAAAAAGCAAGGAATTAATTTCCTTGTCTTTAATAAAAAATTAGTTTTCACTCAAATTTTCTGCTTCATATTTTTTTAACCATGTTCTTACTGTATTAGGATATGTATTAAAATATCTTGCTGTCGGTTTAATTCCAATTTTTAATGCCATTTTAGCCATTTCTTTTCTGATTATTTCTTTTTCTTCTTTTGTTTTATTCGCATACATATCATCTTTATTTACATTATAAAGTTTAAACTCAGTTGCCATTTTATATCCTCCTTTTGAATTTATATACTTAAACATACTACAAGAAAATTATAACATTTTTTAGTTTTCAAATAGATAAAAGTTCTAAATAAAAAACCACACAATTTAATTTGTGTGATTTTTACGCTTATTATAATATTAATGTTTTTCTATATTAAAAGTTATTTGATAGCTACTAAGTAGATCTAATTCATTAAGATTAACATTATATCCAAGTTCTTCTATTTGTTTAGAACAATTTCTTACTAATTCTAATACTTTTTCAAAATTGTCGTTATTTGGTATAACAACCTCACTAGAACTAGCATTTAAATTTGAACTTGCTAAATTTTCATTAAGCTCAGTAGGTAGCGGATTTACAATACCTGGTTCAATAGCATTTGGTATTTCTGAAATATTTACTTCTGGAATACTATTTACTGGTGTTGAATCAAAACTAATATTTGAAACTGGTGTTTCTTCTATAGTAACTGGTGCATTTTCTGCTATTGTTGAAGTAAATTCTGGAATATCTAAATTATTAGAATTCATTGGAGTCTCAATATTAGGTGATACTGGTACCTCATTTATAGTAGGTTCCATTTCAACTGATGGAACTACTTCTTGATTTATAACAGGTACTTCTATTTTTGGTACTGTTTCATTTAAAACTGACATTTGTGATTCAAATGTTGTATCTAAATCCATAATATTTGGTGCTACTGCAGGTGCTGGTACCGAAGTATCCATAACATTAGTATTAACTGGATTTATAGATACCTCAGCAACTGGTGCTAAATTTTCTATATTGTTAGAATTAGTTGATTCATTTGTTTCAGCATTTATAGTATCGAATTCTGGTACATATGAAGAAATAGTAGAATCTACTAGATTTTCACTATTTGAACCTATAATATTTGGTATTTCAGGGACCTGTATATCTATACTTTCTGTAATAGGCGCTGAAACATTTTTAACTTCTTCATTAGAAGTTTGATTGCTTTCTTGAATTGGAAGCTGCTCCTCTACTGAAGTAGCTACTGGATTAGTTGAACCATTTAAAATTGATTCAATATTATTTATAGCTTCTGTTTCTGTCACAGATGTTTCCTTATTAGTTTCCTCTGGTGTATTAAAATTTGTATTAAATATACTATCAAATGTTACTGATGGTTCTGGAGTCACTATTTTTTCTGGCTCTATAACTTCCTCTTGCGTTGGAACAATATTAATAAACTTATTTTGCTCCTCTGGCATAATATTTTGCTCTACTGAAACAGTAGTTTCTTCTAATGGTGCAGGATTTGGTCCCATAATAGTATCATATGGAGATGGTGTAGTAACAAGTTCTGGTTTGTTTTCTGGTTCTTCTTTAGCATTAATATCTTGTGCTTCTTGCATGATTCTTTCAATATCCATAAATCCATTTTCCCCTTTCTTTTCCTCTTTTACTTCTATATCATCGAATAAACTTTCTATAGTTTCATAATTTATATTTTTTTCATTACTTTCTTGCTTTTCTGCAATAAATACAGGTCCATTATCCATTTTTTGTTGTTCCAAATTAACATCTGTATTTATTTTTTCCCCTTCTTTTGCAAAAAATTCATCATTTTTCTCCATTTTAGGCTTTTCTTCTACTTTTTTTGCACCTAAAATAATTGCAATTTCATTATCAGTTTCTCTAACAGTTAATCTCTCTTTAATAATACGATTAAGCATTTCTATTTCTTTACCTGTTCCAACTAACTTTAATAATGATCTTGCATGTCTTTCTGAAATTTTATGATTTATAAGTGCATCTTGCGTCTCGTCATCCAACATAAGTAATCTCATTTTATTAGCTATAGTGGGTTGACTTTTTCCCGTTTTTTTCGCAAGTTCTTCCTGTGTAATATAACCCATATCTAAAATACGACGATAAGCAATAGCTTCCTCTATTGCTGTTAATTCTTGTCTTTGAACGTTTTCAAGTAAGGCAAGTTCTATACTTTCTTTATCATCATAATCTACGATTATAGAAGGAATGGTGGTTTTTCCAGCATATTTGCTAGCTTTATAACGTCTTTCGCCTGCAATTATTTCAAATTTACCATTAACTGGTCTTACAATAATTGGTTCAAGAACACCATATTTAATAATAGATTTAGCTAAACTATCAATTTTTTCATCATCAAAATGAATTCTTGGTTGAAATCTATTAGGCACAATTTCTGTTAATGGAAGTTCTTCAAGCCTCTTTGCGTGCATAATCCACCCTCCCCTCTATTCTTTCATTTACCATCATACCCTATTTTTAAAAATATTTCAATGGTTTTGGGAAATATTTCCCAGGAAATATTTTTGCTTATTTTCATAATAAAAAAATAGACTACTTTTATAGTGGCCTATTTTTAATTTCACTAAATTTTCTAGGGTATTTTTTATTAGTCTTAGAAGTTTTCTTTAACTTCACTAAATTCCTTTCCCCACCATCATATGGTAATTCAAAGTTAATTTTTTTCTCTATAGTTAATCCTAATTCCAAAATAGCTTTATCGCATAAATCAACTTCGGAATCTCTACCTTTCATCGCAATAAAATATTTGTTTTCTTTAACTAATGGTGTGCATAATTCTAGTAAAATATTAAGTTTTGAAACAGCTCGGGCTGTTACAATATCGTATTTTTCACGATTTTGTCTAGAAAAATCCTCAGCTCTTGCATGAATAAATTCAACATTTTCTAATCCCAATTCTTCACAAACAACCTTTAAAAAATTTAAACGTTTATTTAACGCATCTACTAAAATTAATTTTAAATGTGGGAAAAATATTTTCAAAACAATTCCAGGAAAGCCTGCACCTGTTCCAACATCGCATAAACTATTTTCCTTTGATAAATCTACAATTGTACTTAATGTTAAACTATCATAAAAATGTTTTAAATTCACTTCTTCTCTGTCTGTTATTGCAGTTAAGTTAATTTTTTCATTCCAAGTTATTAATAGTTCAAAATACTTGTTTAACTGATCTAATTCTTTTTGCGTACAAAATACGTTTATTTTTTTTAATGCCTCAATTAGCTCATTATTTTTCATAAAAAATCACCTTTTTGTAAAAATTCATTTTTTAAAAATGTCCTTTTTTTAGATAAACCATTAATACAGAAATATCTGCTGGATTTACTCCACTTATTCTTGATGCTTGACCAATAGAGACTGGTCTAACCTCTTTAAGTTTTTGTCTTGCCTCACTAGCTAAATTAGGAACTTTATCATAATTAATGATTTCTGGAATCTTTTTACTTTCCATACTTTCCATTTTTGCTGCTTCCTTTTTTGCCTTTTCTATATACCCTTCATATTTAATAAAAATTAATGCTTGACCTATTTCTTCTAAACTAAAATTTTCCGGGAAATATTTCCCAAGGTTTTCATAATTAAGTTCAGGTCTTTTTAATAATTGATATAAACTAGTACCATCTTTAAGTGGTGATGATCCTAATGACTCTAAAAATTCATTATCTTTTGGTGTTAATTTTGACTCTTTTAAATATTTAAATAAGTCATCAATATTTTTCCTTTTAGTTGTATATTTTTTATATCTTTCTTCTGTAACAAGGCCTACTTTATATCCATAATCAGTAAGGCGCATATCAGCGTTATCATGCCTTAAAAGTAATCTATATTCAGCACGTGAACTAAGTAATCTATATGGATCTCTAATCCCCTTTGTAATTAAATCATCTATTAATACACCAATATAGGCCTCATTTCGTTTTAAAACTAATGGTTCTTTACCTTCTAATTTTAATGATGCATTAATACCAGCGATTAATCCTTGACAAGCAGCTTCTTCATAACCACTAGTACCATTTATTTGACCTGCTGTAAATAAATTTTCCAGCACTTTTGTCTCCAATGAGTTTTTAAGTTGAGTTGGATAAATAGCATCATATTCAATAGCATAACCATATTTAAGGATTTTAGCATTTTCTAAGCCTGGAAGACTGTGAACCATTTGTTCTTGAATTTCTTCTGGCATACTTGTGGAAAAACCTTGAATATAAATATCATCATAGTAAACACTTTCTGGTTCTAAAAATAATTGATGTTTTTCTTTATCAGAAAATCTTACCATTTTATCTTCTATTGATGGACAATAACGAGGTCCAATACCTTTAATATCATCAAGTCCACCATACATACTAGATTTATTTAAGTTATCCATTATTATTTGTTTAGTTTTTTCTGTTGTATATATTAAATGACAAGGTATTTGATTATTAACATCATAATATACTTTATTATCAAAACTAAATGTCCATTCTTCACAGTCGCCTGTTTCTATGCGACCTTTACTATAATCAATAGTATTTTTATCAATTCTTTGTGGAGTTCCTGTTTTAAGTCTTATAACATTGAAACCATAATCACTTAATTTTTCACTTAAATGATTAGATGGCTTTTCACCATGTGGACCTTGTCTTTTTCTTGTATTTCCTATTAAAATATCAGCTTTTAAGTATGTTCCCGTAGTCAAAATAACAGTATCTGATGAAATTTTTTCTCCGTTTTCTAAAACAATACCCTCTACCTTACCATCATTAACTATTAAATCTTCTACAATTGCTTCTTTTATATCTAAATTTTGCTCATTTTCTAGTGTTTTTAACATTTCCTTTGGATATGTAATTTTATCAGCTTGAGCTCTAAGTGCTCTTACTGCAGGACCTTTACTATTATTAAGCATTTTGATTTGTAACAAGCTTTTATCTGCATTACGGCCCATTTCTCCACCTAATGCATCTATTTCACGAACAACAATTCCTTTTGCACTTCCTCCAATAGATGGATTACAAGGCATATCGGCAATATTTTTAATATTTCCTGTTACTAATAAAGTTTTATGTCCTTTTCTTGATGTAGCAAGACATGCCTCACATCCTGCATGTCCACCACCTACTACTATTACTTCATATTTCATAATTTCACCACCTATTTTCCAACACAAAAACTACTAAATAATTTATCTAATAATTCTTCATCATAAGTTTCACCTGTTATTTCGCCTAGAGAATTCCAGATGTCTTTTAAATCAAGTTCTATCATATCAATAGGTTCATTATTTTGAATTCCTTTTTCTACCTCATCAATATCAATTAAACATCTTTTCAATATTGAAATGGATCTAGCATTTGTTAAATATGTTGGATTATCTATTTCTATTTTATCTAATTTAAATAATTTTTTTATTTCGTCTTTTATAACATCAATATCTTCATCGTTTAAAGCACTTATATAAATTGCATCAGATATTTTTCCTAATTTATTTTCTAAATCGCTTTTATTAACTATAATTACATGATTTTTATCTTTTATTTTTTCTAATATTTGTTTATCTTCAAAGGTTAATTCTGAATTATTGTCCAAAACAAATAAAATCAATTCAGCTTCTTCGATAAGATCTAAACTTTTATTAACACCAATACTTTCAACGATATCATCGGTTTCTCTTATACCTGCTGTATCTATTAAATTTAAAATAATACCATCTAATACAATACTTCCTTCTACAATATCTCTTGTAGTTCCTTGTACATCAGTTACAATAGCCTTATTTTCTCCAAGAAGTTTATTCAAAATGCTACTTTTACCCACATTTGGTCTTCCTATAATAGCAGTTTTTACGCCCTCTTTAATCATTCGGCCATTTTCACTTTCTCTAAGTATTTTGTTGATTTCATTTTTTATACTAGTCAGTTTTTCTTTGATTTCTGGAATTGTTACTTCATCTATATCATCATACTCTGGATAATCAATATTTACTTCGATATTTGCAAGTAAATATGCTATTTTATCACGTAAATTATGAATTAATTTAGATACTTTACCACTAACTTCGTTTAAAGCTAATTTTCTAGCATTTTCTGTCTTTGAGTTAATTAAATCCATAATACCTTCTGCCTCAGTTAAATCAATTCTTCCATTTAAAAAGGCTCTTTTTGTAAATTCTCCAGCTTCAGCAAGTCTTGCTCCTTTTACTAAAAGCAATTCTAATATTTTTGTTGTAGTGGCAATCCCTCCATGGGCATTTACTTCTACGATATCTTCTTTAGTAAATGTTTTTGGTGCTTTCATTACTGATACTAATACTTCATCTATAATTTCATTATTATTCACTATATGCCCGTAATTTATAGTATGAGAATCTACATTTAATAAGTCACTACTAAAAACGCTATTAACTATTTTAATAGCGTCTTTTCCACTAACTCTAATAATTGAAATAGCACCTACTCCACTTGCTGTAGAGATTGCAGCAATTGTATCATTCATCATTTTAAATCCTTTCTAATACCTACGTATTTTAAAAGTCCCTTTGGATTTTTAAATATTTTTAAGGAAACTTTTTTATCTATCATGGTTATTACCCATGCTTCTTTATATTTTGGTAGTTTTATATTTAATGGGAACATATGTCTTAAAATTATGTTTTCTATTTTGGGTGTCATATATTGTGGAAAAAATTTTTGAGCATTTTCTAATGCTTCTTTTGCATGTACAAAACCATGCATTTGAAAAAATTTCTTTTTAACTATTTTACAATTTTGCCATGGATTTGGATAAAAATCGTGCAAAAGCCCACCTATTGCTGCTGATTTATAATCTAATCCTCTTTTTTTACAATATAGATATGAATAATAAGATACTTCCAATACATGATTAAATACTGATTCATTTTCGTGATGAATAAATTCTTTTCTTCTTTGAAATTCTGGATGATTTATTATATCTTTTACTATTAAGTAATACTCACTATCTTCTAAAAAACTATTAACCATAATATGCTCCTTTTTCCACAACTAGTTTATATCATAATACTTCTTTAGTCAAGAAAACAAAAAGAATATAAAACTTATAAAATTTTATATTCTTTTTTTGACATTTCATTTTCTAAATTAATTTCTTCTAAATCTAATTCATCATTTTGAATTTCTAATATTGAATATAATTCTGATAAATATTTTTTTGCATCACTTAATGTATCGATAATCAATTGCTTTGTTACTGAGTCTAAAGAATCAAAATGTATATTAGCCATTTTAATTTCATTATTAATAAAAGCTAAAACTCTTTTGAAATACTCTTTTAATTCTAACAAAGGATCTAAAGTATCATTCATTTTACCTTTTTTAACCCAATTATATCTTTCTTCTAATAAATATTTTTGATGGAGAAAGAAAAAACCAAATTGTTTATTTATATAATCTAAATCTTTTGATTTTATATACCATGATTGAGATTTTAATGCAAAATCTGTTACTAATTCGCTATCTTTTAAATGTGGCTCCTTTGAATTATTTAGTACTGGATTATCAAATTCTATTTCAAAGTCAGTTCTTAATGGATTAGCAACTCTATGTACTACTTCTTTTTTTTCTGGTTTTATTCCTACCATTGAAGTATCAATTTGATGTTTTTTCTTTTTTGATTTTGTTAGAGTACAAACACAATCGGCCGCTGCGACTACCCAAGCTTCTTTAGTTCGTGGGAAATGTAATCTTGGGGATAATGCATCTACTATTACCATATGATCTGCAATTATTGGTATTATTTCTTCATTCATTAATTCTGGAAAATTAATAGCTGCATTTTCTAATGCCCAAATTGGATGCATTAATCCATGTTTATCGAAAATATTTGGATCATCATAACATATTGCACGCCAATCTTCATAATAAAAATCATGAAGCAATGCACCGATTACAATTTGCTGATAATCTATCTCCATTTTTTTTGCTATTAAATAAGCCATACTAGAAACTTGAAGCATATGATCATAAACTGATAAATCAACATGATGTTCAAATGTTTTTCTCTTTTGATATTCTTTATTTTGAAGAATTTTATTAGCTATCTTTTTAAATTCTTCATCATTTTCAAGTAAATATAATGGGTTATCAGCAAACAAATATCTAAAAAATCTTAAATCAAACATTGCGGTTTTATAAATTTTGAGTTTTCTAAGTGTTGGTGTTGTTTTTTTTGACATATTAATCACCTCTTTTTCTGAATAGTGTCCAAATATTTATTTAATTGTTTTTTGTTTTTAAAAATTAAAACTTTAGAATTACTTTGTGTTTTCAACAAATCTAAATACCATTTTCTTTTGGTTTTATTAAATTTCAAAACAAACTTGAAAAAAGAAGGATTAATTTTTTCTTTGCATCCAGGTATTCCGACAACCTCTTTATTTAAATTAGTAATCATTCTTTTAACAACTCCAAAAAGTTGATTTATAAATGAATAATCTAAAAAAATTATTAAATCAGATTTTGTGAATCTTTCTTTTTCGCATTTTTGAAAATTGCCATCAATAATCCATTTTTCTTCTTGTATATATTTATTCAAAATTTCAAAACGTTCAATGTCACTTCTTTTGTGCCATTCTGGAAGATATTTTATTCCGTCTATATGATATACTGGTAAGTTAAAAATTTCACTTAATCTTAGTGAAAGTGTTGTTTTTCCAGTTCCTCCTCCTCCAATAATCGAGATTCTTTTTACCATTTATAAAACACCTTTCTGTTTCGATTATACCAAATAAAAACGCTTAAGTTAAGCGTTTTCATTATATTTTATTACTACATATCTGTTAGGTGCAATTCCTTCACTTTCAGTTGTAAGATTTGGGTAATCAGCTAAAATTGTATGAACCACTCTTCTTTCATAAGAATTCATTGGATCCAATTTAGCATCTATTTTTGTATTCATTACTTCTTTAGCTATTTTTTTCACTTCAAAAACAATATTTCTTTCTCTTTTTGCTTTATAATTAGCAATGTCAATATTTATTTTGATATTGAAATTACCATATTTTTTTAATGATTGTCTCAATAATGTTTGAATAGCTGAAAGTGTTCTTCCATCTTTACCAATTAATATTCCATTATTTTCGGAAACTAGTATTACTGAAAATCCTTCTTCTTTTTCTTTAATTTCACAATTTATTTTAGTTTCCATATTTTTTGCAAGTTAATTAATATAATTTTTAATATACGTTTTAGTTACCATATCAACAGTAACTTTTTTTGATTTAAATAATCCGCCCTCTTGCTCAGTAAAATAATAATAAACTTCTTTTTCACTAGAATTCAATTTTTCAAGCGCTTGCTTTAATACCTCTTCTTGATTCTTTCCCTCTATCTTTATTACGTTTAACATCATGTTTCTCTTTTCTCCTTCTTACGACTAAATTTTGAACAATTGTGAATATGCTTCCTGTAATCCAATAAATTATAATACTTGCTGACATTGTGAATGAAGCAAATATAATAAATATTGTCATAATATTCATCATCATTTTCATTTGTTTTTGTTGTTCTGGAGTTCCTGTAGCTGTGTTCATTCTAAATGAATAGAATGTTGATAATGCTACTAATATAGGTAATAATAAATATACCCAATGTCCATTTGTAAATGAAGCAAAGAAACTTGCAAAGGACATATCTCCATTAAATATTCCAACAATTGGACTTGTTCCTAAATTTATACCAAAGAAAGATTGTTCAAATACTGCAGGTAATTTTTGCAAACTTTCTAAGAACGCTAAGAATAAAGGCATTTGAATAAATGCAAATAAGCATCCTGACATTGGATTAATTCCATATTTTTTATAGATTTGCATCATTTCTTGTGCTTGCATCATTTGTGCTTCTTGATCTGTTCTATTACGATACTTCTTTTGAATTTTTTCTAAATCTTTTTGAGCTTCACGCATTCCTTCTGATTGAAGTGCTGCTTTTCTACTAAGTGGAAAAATAATCAATCTAATTAATATTGTAGCTAATATAATAGCCCATCCATAATTTCCGATTAATATTCCAACTTTATTAATAAGCCAGCTTAATGGTTTTACTATTAATGTTGACCAAATTCCTGTATATCCACCAGATGCTGGAGTAAATTCTTCACATGTTGGTAATTCTTTTACATCAATACCATTTTCTTTATATGTTTTGATAACATTTTTATCTGTTGGTTGGCACAAAATATCACTTGCTAAATTTTGCCCTGTTGTAGGTTCTTTTACAATTTTTCCATCATCATCTTTTAACCAATGTGTACATCCTGTAGTATTAAAAGTAATTAATAATAGAAGAATTGCTAAAATAATTTTATTTTGTTTCATTTTAATTCTCCTTCATAATATTTAATTTATCAATAAATTCCAATAAATCTTTTTCTAATTCTTGATAATTAACATTTTTAATGCCTCTACCTGTTATTATAATACAATTAAAGTTATTTTTATAGTGCTTTTGATCTAAAATAGATTTTATCTGTCTTTTTAGTTTGTTTCTATTAACTGCATTACCTATTTTTTTACCAATTGATATTCCAAACTTATACACATCATTAGTATTTTTTTCCATATAAGCAATTAGATATTTATATTTAAATGGTTTATTATTCTGAATTATTCGATCAAAATCATAATTCTTTTTTAGTATATTAATTTTCTTCATACACTTCCCCCATCAAACTTACTTAAAAAACCACTGCTAAAACAGTGGTAATTATTAATGAGATAAAACTTTACGTCCTTTTTTTCTTCTTTTTTTAATTATATTTGTTTGCATGCGAGCAAAAAATCCCATTTTTTTACTTCTTTTTCTTTTGTTAGGTTGAAAAGTTCTTTTCATGATCTTACACCTCCCCGATAATTTTTTTTCGCTGTTAATTAATTATAATGGGAAAAACGTTTATTGTCAACATTTTTATGTAGTTTTCCTTTATATATATATGAAAATTACCAAAGTTAATACCATTAATAACAGATAATCCACAATAAAGTTTATTACCGCTTCATAATACAATACTTTTCTACATACTTTTTCCACATTAATAAATGATATAAAAAAAGATGAAAATTAACTTATAAACATTTTTAACATGTTACTAATTTTATACACTTTTGTGGAATTCTTTTTTTTCCACACTATCTGTGGAAATGTATTATAATGGTTTATTTTATCTACAAAAAACGACTGTTAATAACTTTTTTCGACTTTTTCCACAGTTTTTCTTTGATTTCTTTAGAAAATAAGGTAAAATAATGGTGTTAATTATTTAGCGGGGGATTTTTATGAATTTAGAAAATATGTGGGAATTGTTTCTTAATAAAATAGAAACAAAATTAAAACCTATATTATTTCAAACTTGGTTTAAAGATACCAAATTAGCTGAATTAAATGATGATCATGCCATTATAATTGTTCCTTTGGATGTTCATAAGAAACATTTAAAAGAAAACTATAGTGATATTATTAAAGAAACATTTATGGAAGTGACTGGTTCAATATTCAAGTTTGAATATATAACTGAAGAACAATTTAACGCAAAAGAAAATGTAGAAATAGAAGTAGAGGAGGAAGCTGCTAATTTTGAAAGCGGTCTTGATTCTAAATATACATTTGATAACTTTATTTCAGGAGAAAGTAATAAATTTGCTAAAGCTATTGGTCTTGCTGTTGCAGAAAAACCGGGACTTATGTATAATCCATTATTTATTTATGGTAATAGTGGTCTTGGAAAAACGCATTTAATGCATGCAATAGGAAACTACATTGTACAAACTTCTAATAAAAAAGTATTATATGTTACTAGTGAGAAATTTGTAGATGATTTTCTTAATATATATAGAAATAATACAGATTCCAATAATTTCAATGCTGTCACAAACTTTAAACAAAAATATCGTGGAATTGATGTTCTAATGATTGATGATATTCAATATTTAGAAATAGCTAGTAAAACACAACAAGAGTTTTTTAATACATTTAATGAATTACACAATAATAATAAGCAAATCATTATTTCATCTGATAGATCCCCAGATGATTTAAAAAAATTAGAAGATAGATTAAGAACTAGATTTAACTGGGGCCTTACTATTGATATTCTACCACCTGATTTTGAACTTAGAATGGCTATATTAGATAAAAAATTAGAAGCCCATGCTATGGGAAATATGGTTCCAAAGGAAGTTAAAGAATATATTTCTAGTAATTGTACTACAGATATTAGAAAACTAGAAGGAGCCTTAACAAGAGTTATGGCATATGCAACTATAATGAATGGGGCAGAGGTAACTTTAGAACTTGCGGTAGAAGCTTTAAAAGATTATATTGGAAAAGCTATAATATCTAAAAATAAAATTGACCAAGTTATTCAGTTAGTTGCTAATAATTACAATATAACTGTGGAAGATATCAAAAGTAAAAAAAGACTTTCAAAAATTGCTGTTCCAAGACAAATAGGAATGTATATTGCTAGAACACATTTAAAAGAATCATTACCTAAAATAGGTAGTGAATTCGGAGGAAAAGATCATACAACAGTTATGCATTCTGTAGAAAAAATTAAAAGAGAACTTAAAAACGATAAAAATTTGGAAATAGAAATTAGAAAAATAATAAACCAAATAAAATAACATAGTTATCCACAAACAAATTTTATAGTTTTTATTAAGAATTTTAGTAAATTCTTCAGTTTTCCACATAATCCACACTAATAATAAAGAATAATAGATAAATAAAAAATAAGGAGGTTATTTATGAAATTTGAAATTAAACAAGAAATATTAATGGAACATTTAAACTATGTAATAAAAGGGGTATCAAGTAAAAATTTAAGACCTATTCTTAATTGTATAAAATTAAGTTTAACAGATGATGGTTTATATTTAATGAGTACTGATAATGAAATAGCTATTAAAACTTTTATACCAACTGAAAAAATCGAAAAAATAGAAACTTTAGGTTCTATTGTAGTATCTGGTCGTTATTTGTTTGAAATTATAAGAAAATTACCTAATGATATTGTTAAAATAGAAGAAGTTATTGATTCTAAAATATTTATTACAACACCAAATTCATCTTTTAATTTAAATTGTAATTCAGTAAATGAATTCCCAGATTTAGAGTTAGAATTTAATAAAAATCCACTAGTTATAAATCAAAGATTATTTAAAACTTTGATAAATCAAACAAGTTTTGCTACTTCTACACAAGAATCACGACCAGTTTTAACCGGAATAAGTTTTAATGTGGAAAACAATTTATTAGAATGCACTGCAACTGATTCTTATCGTTTATCTTCTAAAAAAATAGAAATAAATGAAAATTATCCAGAAAAAGTAAGTATAATAATTCCTACTAAAAATATTAGTGAATTAATGAAGTTGTTTAATAATGATGAAGATGATATTGAAATCCATATTTTCAACAATAAAATAATTTTTAAATTTGAGAGTATTGTATTTATGAGTAGATTAATAAGTGGAACATATCCTGATACATCAAAACTTATACCTAATGAATTTTCATTAATTGTAAAGGTAAATTTAGATAATTTCTATCGTGCAATTGATAGAGCATCATTATTAACAAATGAAGCTGATAAAAACACAATTAAATTAGAAACAAAAGGGAATATAGCTATTGTTTCCTCTAATATTCCTGAAATTGGAAATGTAGAAGAAAAAATTGAAATTGAAAAAGATAAAGAAGAAGAAATTAAAATCGCATTCTCATCTAAATTTATGTTGGATGCTCTTAGAGTTCTGGAAACAAACGAAATAGAAATTTGTTTAAATGGTGAATTAAAACCAATTATTTTAAAAAATTGTGATAACAATTCACTAATAGAATTAATTTTACCAATAAGGACATTTTAATCAAAAAAATGTCTTTTTTTGTGTATTTTTTACATTTTTTTAGAATAAGAAACAAAATTTGATAAAATCCGACAATGGTTAGTGGTATAAGGGAGGCGTCGACAAATTTATTAAATACAGGAGGGTTTTATGAAAATTGATGAAATTGAAGTTAATAAAGGCGTATGTGCGATTATTCCGATTGATGATAATCATTGTAAAATTATAACCGAAAAAGAAATAAAAACTAGTATGTCAGTTATGAAAGTAATACAATATGGATGCAAATTTTATGGGAGTTCATTTGAGGGGAGAGTAGAAGGATCTAGATTTTTGTTAGGTCCGTGTTATAAATTACCAATAATAATAGAGGAAATAACTGAGACAATATTATTTCCCACGCATTCTTACAAGCATAAAAAATGTTCTTGGATATCTTTTTCACAAATAAAGGAATATAACAAAGTAGGTTATAATGTTAAGGTCGTTTTTAATAATAATAAAACACTTATTTTGCCTATTTCATATGAATCATTTGAAATGCAAATACTTCGTGCAACAAAACTTTTATTAACATTAAAAAAAAGAAAAGAAAATCATAGATAAAAGTTCTATTTTCTTTTTTTTTACCTTGTTTTATGGTATAATTGAATATAGGTATAGGTGTATTACAAAATACTATATTTTTTTAAATAAGCTATAAGAGTAGCGAAAAGAGGAAAGTTATGTTTTTAAAAGATATCAGTATTACAAATTTTCGAAATCATCATAAAACAAGAATTTCTCTTTCTGAAAATATTAACATTATATATGGAAATAATGGACAAGGAAAGACAAATATTTTAGAAAGTATTTATGTTTTGGGTTTAACAAAATCACATAGATCTTTCATAGATGATAATTTAATTAAAAATGGTGAGGAATTTGCTTTAATAAAAGGGAAAGTAACTAAAGATTTACCCTATACTTTAGAACTTATTATTAATAAAAATAATAAAAAAATGAAACTTGATGGGGAAAACATTTCAAAAGTAAGCGATTATATTGAAAAAATGAATATTATCATTTTTTACGCTGAAGATTTAGAGTTGATAAGAGGAGTACCAGGTGTAAGAAGAAAATACTTAAACACGCAGTTAAGTCAATTATCTACCAATTATTTTAATACTATTAATCAGTTTAATAAATTGTTAAAAACTAGAAACGAGTATTTAAAAAAAATTGGTAATAATGAGTATGTAGATATGAATTATTTTGATATTTTGACTGATTATTTTGTGGAAAAAAGTGTTTTTATTTACCGAATGCGTAAAGAGTATATAGAAAGATTAAATAAGTATTGTGAAAATATCTTTAATAATCTATCTGGTTTAGCTAATTTTAAAATTCTCTATGAAACCTCAGTTGATTTTGATTGTTTTGATAAAGAAACAATTAAAAAACGTCTAAAAGAGGAATTAAACAAAAATAGGGAAAAAGAGATTAGGTTTAAATCAACGTTATATGGGCCGCATAAGGATGATTTTACATTTCAGCTAGGAGATATGAATTTACGCAACTATGGCTCTCAGGGGCAGCAAAGAATGGCTGTATTGAGCCTTAAACTATCAGAAATTGAAATATTTAAGGATTTTAAACAAACAACCCCTATAGTTTTATTGGATGATGTATTTAGTGAATTAGATAATAAAAAGAAAAATAATTTACTTAAATATATTGATAATGGTATGCAAGTAATTATAACAACAACTGATTTGAAAAACATAAGTAAAAAAATTACAAGTAAAGCAAAATTAATAAAAATCAACGATGGAAAAGTGGAGAGGTGAGAAAATGGCAGAAAATAAAGAACATTACAATGAGTCAGATATTCAAGTATTAGAAGGATTAGAAGCTGTTAGAAAAAGACCAGGAATGTATATAGGAACAACAGATGTTAAAGGTCTTCATCATTTAGTATGGGAAATAGTGGATAATGCAATTGATGAAGCTTTGGCAGGTTATTGTAATAGTATTGAAATTATTATTAATAAAGATAATTCAATAACAGTTAAGGATAATGGTCGTGGTATTCCAGTAGGTGTTCATCCAAAAACTGGTTTATCTACTGTAGAAACAGTTTATACTGTTCTTCATGCAGGTGGTAAATTTGGTGGAGGCGGTTATAAAGTATCTGGTGGATTACATGGGGTAGGTGCTTCTGTAGTTAATGCTTTATCAACTAATGTAACTGTAACAGTGTATAAAGAAGGAAAAATTCACGAGGCAAAATTTGCAAATGGTGGAAAAATTATTCAAAATTTAACTGTAATAGATAGTTGTGAATTGGAAAGAACAGGAACTACAGTAACATTTAAACCAGATCCTGAAATTTTTGATACTGATATTTATGATTATAATACTTTGATGATAAGAACTAGGGAACTAGCATTTTTAAATAAAGGTCTTAGTTTAACATTGAGAGATGATCGTGATGATGAAGATACTACAGGTGAAACCTTTTGTTATGAAGGCGGCATAAGCGAATATGTTAAGTATTTAAATCAAAATAAAACTGCTATACAAAATGAAATTATTCATTTAGAAGGAGAAGAAAGTGATGTTATATTTGAAGTAGCTCTTCAATATAACTCAGGTTATACAGATAGTATTTATTCATTTGTAAATAATATTAATACTCATGATGGTGGAACTCATGAAGAGGGTGTTAAGCGTGCATTAACTAGGATTTTAAATAGTTATGCCAGAAAAAATAATATATTAAAGGAAAAAGATGATTCATTAAGTGGAGATGATGTAAAAGAAGGTCTTACTATGATTGTTTCTTGTAAGCATCCAAATCCACAATTTGAGGGACAAACAAAGGGAAGACTTGGAAATTCTGAGGTTAGAAAACTAGCAGATAGTGTTTTTGCTGAAGGGTTTGAAAGATATCTTTTAGAACATCCAGAAGAAGCAAAATTAATTATTGAAAAAAACTTAACAGCAGCACGTGCGCGTGTAGCTGCAAAAAGAGCTCGTGAATTAACGAGAAGAAAAGGTGGATTAGAACTTACTAATCAATGGGGAAAATTAGCAGATTGTTCATCAAAAAATCCTGAAATTTCAGAAATTTTTATAGTGGAAGGAGATTCTGCTGGAGGACAAGCAAAACAAGGTAGAGACGCTAAAACCCAAGCAATTTTGCCACTGAGAGGTAAGATTTTAAATGTGGAAAAAGCTAGATTAGATAAAATTTTAGGTAATGAAGAAATCAGAAGTATGATTACCGCATTTGGTACAGGAATCGGTGAAGAGTTTAATATTGATAAATTAAGATATCATAAAATTATTATCATGACCGATGCCGATGTTGATGGTTCGCATATTAGAACACTATTATTAACTTTGTTCTATCGTTTCTTTAGACCAATAATAGAAAAAGGTCATGTATATGTTGCCCAACCTCCACTTTATAAAATCACACACGGAAAAACTTTTAAATTTGTTTTAACTGATGAAGAAAAGGATGCATACCTTGCATCATTACCATCTACTACAAAAGTAGTGATAAACCGAAACAAAGGTTTGGGTGAAATGGATAAAGAAGAGTTATGTGATACTACAATGAATATAGAACATCGTACACTTAGAAAAATTACAATAGAAGATGCTATGCTTGCAGATCAAGTTTTTGAAACTTTAATGGGTGAAGAAGTAGAACCTCGCCGTAAATTTATAGAAGAAAATGCACAATATGTGGAAAACTTGGATATTTAGAGGTGATAATATATGGATAGATTAGAAAATAGTAACATAGTAAAAGAAATGCAAGATTCATTCCTTGAATATTCAATGAGTGTAATAATTGCAAGGGCTATACCTGATTTAAGAGATGGGTTAAAGCCTGTACATAGAAGAATTTTATATACAATGCTTGAATCAGGATTTACACCTGATAAAGGTTATGTAAAATGTGCAAAAACAGTTGGTGCAGTTATTGGTAACTATCATCCACATGGTGATACAGCTGTATATGATGCTATGGTTAGAATGGCACAAGATTTTAGTTATAGACATACTTTAGTTGATGGGCACGGAAACTTTGGAGCTATAGATGGAAGTACTGCAGCAGCATATCGTTATACAGAATCAAGAATTTCTAAAATTGCAATGGAGTTACTTCGTGATATTAACAAAAATACTGTTAATTTTGTTGATAACTTTGATGCTTCAAGAAAGGAACCAGAAGTATTACCTTCACGTTTTCCAAATATTTTAGTAAATGGAACAATGGGAATAGCTGTTGGAATGGCAACAAATATTCCACCACATAATTTAGGTGAAGTTATAGATGGATGTGTTAGGTTTAATGGAGTATATTAAAGGCCCAGATTTTCCAACAGGAGGAAGTATTCTTGGTAATAGCGGGATTAAAAAGGCATATGAAACTGGTAAAGGATCAATATCAATTCGTGGAAAAGTTGATGTTGTGGAAAAAAAGGATCGTTATGAATTGATAATTACTGAAGTTCCTTATCAAGTTAATACTTCAGCTCTTATTACAAAAATAGCTGAATTAGTTCGTGATAAAGTTATTGAAGGTATTTCTGATTTAAGAGAAGAAACATCTTTCAAAGATGGAATGAAGATTGTAATTGAACTTAAAAGGGATGCAAATCCAAATGTTGTATTAAATAATTTATATAAACATACACAATTACAATCATCTTACGGTATAAATATGTTAATGTTATACCAAGGAAAACCTCAAACAATGGGATTAAAAGAAGTAATAAGTAATTATATTGATTTCCAAAAGGAAGTTATTTATAGAAGAACAGAATTTGAATTGGATAAAGCTCAAAAAAGAGCACATATATTGGAAGGTTTAAAAATAGCTTTAGACAATATCGATGCAGTAATTAAAACAATTAGAGAATCAAAAACAGATGTGGAAGCTAAGGAACAATTAACTTCTAAGTTCGATTTGGATGATGTTCAAGCAGAAGCTATTTTAGAAATGCGTTTAAGAAAATTAACTGGATTAGAAAAGGATAAAGTATTAGAGGAATTAGAAAACTTAATAAAATTAATTGAACATCTAAAAGATATTTTAAGTAGTGAAGAGAAGATTTTAGGTGTAATTAAAGAAGAATTATTAGAAATAAAAGATAAATATGCAACACCAAGAAAAACAATTATCGATATGACTGCAATTGATTATATTGAAGATGAATCTTTAATTCCTGTGGAAAACATCGTTGTAACTTTAACTAATAAAGGTTATATAAAACGTATGACAAGTGAAACTTATAGGACACAAAATCGTGGTGGTGTAGGTATAAAAGGTATGGCTACTAACGAAGATGATTTTGTAGAAAACTTAATTTCTATGACAACTCACGATTACTTAATGTTCTTTACAAACAAAGGAAAAACTTATCGTGTTAAGGGATATGAAGTACCTCAATTCAGTAGACAATCAAAAGGGCTTCCTATAGTTAATTTATTACCTTTAGATAAAGATGAGGTAGTAAAAGCAATGTTAAAAGTAAGTAATGACGATGAGTATCAAAATATTGTATTCTGTACTCAAAAAGGTTTAGTAAAACGTACTTCTTTAACTGAGTTCGAAAACATTAGAGCTAATGGTAAAATTGCAATCACGTTAAAAGAAGATGATGAATTGTTATCTGTTAAGAAAACTACTGGTAATAATGAAATAATTATAGCTTCATCAAATGGTCGAATGATCAGATTTGATGAAAGTGAAATTAGAATTATGGGTAGAACTGCATCAGGCGTAAAAGGAATTGATTTAGGTGATGGAATTTGTGTTGGATGCGAAGTAGCAAAAGAAGGTCAACAAATTCTAGTAGTTACTGAAAAAGGTTATGGTAAACGTACTGATGTTAATGAATATCGTATGACCCATAGAGGTAGTAAGGGAGTTAAAGCATTAAATGTAACTGATAAAAATGGAAATATAGTAGCATTTAAATTAGTTAATGGTGATGAGGATTTAATGATTATAACAAATAGTGGAATGATTATTAGATTATCTGTATCACAAGTATCTACAACAGGTAGAGTAGCACAAGGTGTAAGATTAATAAATTTAAAAAATGATCAATTAGTTAGTAATGTTGCTTTAATAGCGAAAGAAGAGATAACTGAAGAAGAATCTGATATTGAAGATAATCAAACTGAAGTAACAGAAGAAGAGAATGAATAACATTCTCTTTTTTTTCACGTGGAACATATGGAAAAGAAAATAAAAAGGTTTCACGTGGAACATATGGAAAAGAAAATAAAAAGGTTTCACGTGGAACATATGG
>CASPVX010000007.1 GCA_949425575.1 uncultured Bacilli bacterium | reverse complement strand
GCACATTAGAAGTAAAAGAAATAACACTTGATAATATAAAAATAAAAGCAACATGCACAGATGAAACAGAGATAGTAAAATATGAGTTATCAGATAATGGTGGATTATTTATGGATAAAGGACTACAAACAGAATATAGTATTGATCCATTTTCCCCAAGTAAATTGAAAATAAAAGTTATAGATATGGCAGATAATTCAGAAATATTTTCATTAAGTGATAGCCAGTTACAAGATATATATCAAACTGTGTATGGACTAATTAATACTAAGTATACAGCATTAGTTGATAAAGAAAACAAATATAATAATGAATTTTTAAATAAGACCTATCCAATAGGAAGTATTTATATAACTACTAAAAATGTAAATCCATCTGAAGAAATTGGAGGAACCTGGGAATCATATGGTACAGGAAGAAGTTTAGTTGGTGTAGATGTTAATGATACAAATTTTAATGCAGTAAATAAAACTGGAGGAACGATTAATAGGACTTTGGCTATTACAAATATGCCTAGCCATTCACATAGTATTCCATCATTATCGGGAACAGCTGCTTCAGCAGGAGCGCATAATCATAAATTTAAGTATGCAGCAGGTTATAATATATATTATATTGGTTATCCATATTCAAGTGTAGTAGGCGAATATGTTAATTTTTATTTAGGAAATTCTAATAATTCTAGTACTCTTACTTCAATTGCCAATTCTGATAATCATACCCACAATGTAACAACAAATAAGAGTTCAACTGAAAGTAGTGGAGGCGGAACATCATTTACAAATCTCCCACCATATATAACAGTATATATGTGGAAAAGGGTAAGTTAGGAGGACTTATGAAAAAGATTTTATTAACACTAATTTTTTCGTTTATTTTCGTTAATAATGTAAACGCTCAAGTTATGGATGAGCAAATAGATAATTTAAATAAAAGTATAAATGAAATGAGTGAAAGATTGATTAGTGAAGAAAATGAACGTTTAAATAAGATGCATCCTATTGGAAGTATATATATTACAACTAAGTACTCTACAGCAAATTCAGTTTCTAACACTATTGGAGGAACCTGGGAAGCATATGGAAGCGGTAGAACTTTAATAGGTGTAAATGCTAGTGATAATAATTTTAATGTAATAAATAAAACTGGTGGTGTATCGTCTATTTCATTAAGTACATCTGATTTACCAGGCCATTCACATAGTATTCCAGCACTTTCAGGGACAACTTCATCTGCAGGTGCTCATACTCATAAATTTTTTTATAAAAATGGAGAGTATACTGGATTCAGTTATTCTAATAAATCAGGGAATTATATCAATATGTATTTAGGAAATGTTTCTGTAAGTGCTGAACATGATAATATAAAAACAAAAATAAATGATGGAGGCTCACATACTCATAATGTTACAATGAATAGGGGTTCAACAGGAAGTACTGGAAGTGGAACATCATTTACAAATCTTCCTCCATATATAACAGTATATATGTGGAAAAGAGTAAGTTAGGAGGACTTATGAGAAAGATTTTATTAATATTTGTAATGATATTTATTTTTATAGGTCACGTAGATGCTAAGTCAATAGAACTAAAACTAAGAGAATTAAACGATAATGTAAATAAAGTTGAAGAAAAAATAAATGATTTAGAAAAAACAAAATTGGATAAAATGTATCCTATCGGAAGTATATATATAACTACAGTTTATTCATCAGTCGGTGAAGTAAAAAACGCAATAGGTGGCACCTGGGAAATATATGGTTCAGGTAAAACTTTATTTGGCGTAAATACAACTGATAGTAATTTCAATGCAGCAGAAAAAACAGGGGGAGTATCATCGGTTTCATTAAATACAAATAATCTACCTAACCATAGTCATAGTATTCCACAGCTTTCAGGAACAGCTAATGCAGGAACCACAGCAGCAACAGGTGGAAATCACACACATAATTTTTTATATAATAATAACAAATTTGTAGGTTTTCCTTATTCAAAAACGGGTGGTTCATATATTAATTTCTTTGGTGGCGATAAAGCTGTAAGTGGTACAACTAATGACGCTATTAGAACAACTGTTGCTACAGCAGGAGCCCATACACATACAGTGACAACAAATACAAACACAACTGAAAGTTCAGGGAGCAGTACATCATTTACAAACCTTTCTCCTTATATAACAGTATATATGTATAAGAGGGTAGGTTAAAAAATAAAGTAAAATTTGTTTTTCATTTTATTTTTGTGTATAATAAGCGTGCGAGGTGAAATATGGAAATAGATATCACAACATTAAAAAGTGGCATTAAGTCTTTTGTTGAAATAAATACAGAAGTAACATTTCCTAAAGAAGAGTTAGAAAAATCAGGTATTATTGATATAAAAAGTTTAAAAGTAGAGGGAATTCTTTCTAAAAATAACCAAGATGAATATATTTTAAATGTAGAATTAAATGGTACATTAGTGTTACCTTGTGCTGTTTCATTAAAACCTGTTGATTATAAAATAAATACTAAAATTGAGGGAAATGTCTATGAAATGCTTGAAGAAACACTAAAAAATTACAAAAAAACTGAAAAAACTATTGATATTTTGCCAATAATATGGGAAAATGTATTAATGGAAATCCCAATTAGAGTTGTTTCTGATGATCTTGGAGATATTAAGACAAAAGGAAATGGCTGGGAATTAATAACTGGTGAGAAAGAAGATATAAATCCAGAATTAGCAAAACTAAAAGATTTGTTATAGAAAGAGGTGTTAGAGATGGCTGTACCAGCAAGAAAAATGAGTAAAACTAGTAGCAGAATGCGTCGTACTCATTACAAAATAAGTGAAAAAACTACAACAACTTGTCCAAAATGTGGTGCTACTATAAAACCACACAGAGTTTGTAAAGAATGTGGATTTTACAAAGGTAAAGAAGTTATTAGTAAAGAAGAAGCTGCTGAATAAGCTTCTTTTTTCTTACATTAAAATAACTTTGCTTACATGTTATTCTTATGAAAATAGTTAATAAATAAAAAAACTACGCATTGCGTAGTTTTAATTTGTGTAACGTAAGTTTTCATTTGAAATACTAAATACCATTCCCATAGCGAGCATGTAACTCAGTAAACTTGATCCTCCATAACTAATAAAAGGAAGGGTAATTCCTGTAATTGGCATTAAACCAAAAGTCATTCCCATATTTTGTACTTGCTGATAAATAAGCATGCCTACAATTCCAGCAATTACATATTTATTAGCTAAATTATTAGTTTTAATTGCAAGCATTATTAATTTAATATCGAAAAAGGCGATTAACATAAGAAGCAGTGTGCAACCTAGAAAACCAGTATGACTCGCAAATACTGCAAATACAAAATCCGTTTCGGCTTCAGGAAAGTATATTGGATTTGTTGTAAGACCATGTCCAAATAATCCCGCAGAACCAATTGAACTTAAACTATTTTCTAATTGGAAACCACTTTGGTTTGACCAGTCTAATAATCTATCTACTCTTAAAAAGAAACTTGTACCAAAAATATTAATAAATAAATCTTCACTAATGAAATAGATCCCTAGAACTATTCCAACAAACCCAAGAAGAATTCCACCTAAAATAAAAAACCATCTATATCTAATTCCAGAGACAAATAACATTACTAATGTAATAAGTAAGTAAATTATAACAACCCCAGTATCTGGTTCTAAGAATGTAAGAATGCTCGGAACAAATACTACAAGAGCTATTTTTATTAAAAAATAAAATTCTTGGCGGCCAGTTGGATTAGGGAAATCTTCATTAAATTTAGAAATAAGCATTGCATTTACAATAATTAAAATAATTTTCATAAATTCACTAGGTTGAATTGTTCCAACATGTTTAATTGTAAACCAGCATTTAGCATCATTTATTGGTTCGCCCCAAATTAGTAATGCGAGTAGAGCAGTTACTCCAACAAAATATAAAATCCATGCTGATCTAAAAATTGCTTGATTCCCAATCGTCATAACAAGATAAGCGAGAATAAATCCAAAGATGTACCACAGGCTTTGTTTTAAGACTACATTATCTAAAGCACTAGATAAAATACTAGATGCTCCAAATAAAGTCATTAAACTTATAATTGCAAAAAATATTAGTGGTATAAGTATAAACTTATCTACTTGAAACTTTGAAATGTTTTTCATAAGTATCACCTCCATTAATGATACACTAAAAAATGTAAATATACAATTAAAAAGTTTTAAAAATAATGCTATTTATAGTATAATATAAATGGTGATGAAAATGATAATTCAATATATAATAATTATAGCAGTTTTACTTATAATCGCATTTGCTATTATGCGTTCAAAGAGAAAAGATTTTAAATTAGAAGCTAATAAATTAGTAGAGTATTTGGGCGGAAAAGCAAATATCATAAATTATGAAGTAAATAATTCTAGATTTATTGTGAATTTAAGAGATATTGAACTCGTTAATAAAGAAGCAATTCAAAAAATGGGTGCACAAGGTATTGTTGAAATAGATAATCAATTAAAAATTATACTAGGTGATGATACTAGAGCCTTAAAAAAACAAATAGATGACTTAAAATGATGAATTTCATCATTTTTTTTCATATTTCGACAAATGTCGACAAGGTCTATATGTTAATCTTATAACGAGGTGGCAATATGGATTTAATAGATTTAATTTTTTCAAATATTTCGTATATATTTTTACCAATTAGTTTTTATTTCTTTTATGTAATATATAAAAGAACTTATAATGAAAAAGAAAGCAAATTAATTTTAAGTTTAATGATTTATTCAATATTATATATAGAATTTAGATTTGGAACATCTTTTTTTAAGGAAATGCCAGTTATTTTATTAAATATACCATTATTAATAGCAATGATAAAAAAACAAAATATAAATATTTATATTATCTCTAGTATATTAATTTACTATTCTTATTCTTATTTTAATAATTTTTTCTTTTTAATTATTTTAGAGTATATACTTTTATATTTAATTTATTTAAAATATAACAATAATTATTATAATGTATTATTATTTATGAGTTTTGTAATTATGATAATGACAAGTATCTATATGTTTTATAACACACTTAATATTAATTTTGTATTTGTTACAATTTTAGAAGTAGTTATATTTTATTTGATCGGTTTTCTTATTGTTTATGCATTTAAACAAGGTGAAGTATTATTTAAGATGTTTTTATCTGCTAAAGAGATTAGGGAACATAAACAAGTTAAAAATTCTTTATTTAAAATTAGTCATGAAATTAAAAATCCAATTGCTGTGTGTAAAGGATATTTAGATATGTTTGATGTTAATAACAAAGAACATTCTAAAAATTTTGTACCTATTATAAAAGAAGAAATAGGTAGAACACTATTAATTTTAGAAGATTTCTTAGCTATGAATAAACTAAAAATAAAAAAAGAAATATTAGATATTAATGTTTTGTTAGAAGAAATTACTAATAATTATAAATCTATTTTTAGAAAGAATGATATTAACTTTTATTCTAAAATAACAGACGATGAAATTTATATTAATGGCGACTATAATAGACTTATGCAAGTAGTAATTAATATATTAAAAAATAGTATCGAAGCTAGGGATACTTCAAAAGAAATGATGATGAATATTTATACAAAAACCGATGATAAATATATTTGGATTAAATTTTGGGATAATGGTATTGGTATAAGTAAAGAAGATTTAAAGAAAATAAAGGAACCATTTTTTACAACCAAAATAGGAGGTACTGGTCTTGGAACATCTCTTTCTACAGAAATAATTGATGCTCATGATGGAACATTAGAATTTGAATCAAAAGAAGGAGAGTATACATTAGTTACTATAAAATTACCATTAGAAGGTGTAAAATAAAAAGAGAAATATATTTCTCTTTTTATTTTGCCTTTGCTTCACTATAGTCATTTTCATTAAATAGATGCCCTGTTGGATCTAGTTTTAATAATGCATTTGTATCTATTAAGAAAAACTTATCTAATAAAATATTTTGTTTATCTGGTGTTACTGGATCATCCCAAGTTAAATCTAAGTGATACCATTTTCCATCTAAATTTACAAAGTTCCATATATGGTCAGTATTAGATATTTTATAATTTGGAATATTTAACCTATCTAAATATATTTTCATAGCATCACTATATCCGCTACATAAACTCATTCCTTGAAGTAGGGGACCATTAGCTTTATGTGATAAGTATTTAGGATTATTATCACTACCAGCCTTTATTTGATCAGCTCTTTCGGAATCATATACAGAATTATTAATTAAATAGTCATGCATCTTTTTGACTCATTTTATCAGTTATAATTTCTTTTTCGATCATATCTAGTTTTGCATTAACTGCGTTTATATCATCAGCACTATATAGTTTTTCTAATGTGATAGTTACTTTTCCTAACTGATTTGTAGATATGTAAAGTTTACTATAACTATTAAATGGACTTACTAAATTATTTATAACAGATAAAATAGTTTTATCATTTGATAATGAGTTAACATCATCAAGGCATTTTTCATATTTAGTACTACAATAGAATCCAAATTCATTAGCGCCACTATTGAATCCAGTATAAAGGATGTTTAAAATATCTTGTTTATTTTCTGGATTAAAAGAATCTACATTGTGAACTAAATTAAATTTATAATCTTTATAATATGCATTTGGAGTAGGTTTACTTATTTCTTCTTTAGCTGCAAAAATTCTTACTCCATGAGCAATTATTGTTTCATGATTTTTGTACAAAAAATAAATTCCAAAGACAATTATAAATATAGATAAAACATTTAATACTTTTTTCATATTATCACCTAGTATTAATTATATCAAAAAAAGATAAAAAAAAAGCAAATTATTGCATTGCATTTACTTTTTTTGTCAAACCAGATTTTTTACGAGCACATGTGTTCTTTGCCACAACGCCAGCGCTAGCGGCTTTATCAATTCTCTTAATGGCAATTTTTAAAGCATCTTTTGCTTTTTCTTTATCTTTTCCTGCAACAGCTTTTTCAACATTTTTAACAGCAGATTTCATACTTGCAGAATAGTTATTATTACGAACAGTTTTTTTAGCGTTAACTAAAATTCTCTTTTTAGCATTTTTTAAGTTAGCCATAAATTTCACCTCCAAGCCACATAAACAAAACTATTTTAGCAAATTTAATAAAAAAAAGCAATAAAAATATAGTTTTTTGGTAAAAATAAGAAATGGTGATATATATGAAAGAAAAATTAAGAACAGATTTAGTTGATGAACTGATTACAGAAGCTAGACATGATCAGTTTGATGATGTTACAGTTACAAGAATAGATGTTGATGAAGAAAGGTCAAATGAAATAGGAAAGAAAGTAGGAAGATATGTTACTGTAGAATTTAAAGATATTAGTGATTATGATGCAAAAGAAAAGGTAAAAGAGGTATTTTCAAATGAGTTGTCTCAAATAATTGAAAATTTAAAATTGAGTGATGATGCATCTTGTTTGATAGTTGGTCTTGGCAATGAAAAGAGTACTCCAGATGCATTAGGACCACTTTCTTTAAAGGAAGTGATTGTTACGAACCACTTATTTTTAATTGGCGAAAATTCAGAAGGATTTAGAAAAACATTTGCTTTAGAACCTGGTGTTACTGGGGAAACTGGAATTGAAACAGGGGATTTAATTAAATCAGTAGTTGGGTTAATTAAACCAGATTTTTTAATCGTTATAGATGCGCTTGCTAGTACATCTATAGAAAGGGTAAATAAAACTATTCAAATTAGTGATGCTGGAATTAATCCAGGAAGTGGAGTTGGAAATAAGCGAAAGGAAATAAGTAAAGAAACTATTGGAATTCCTGTAGTCGCTGTAGGCGTACCAACTGTGGTTGATGCGGCAATTATTGTCAGTGATACAATAAATTATATGTATAAAAATATAGCTTATATGAAAAATAATTTAAATAATCCATCAAGCAAATTAAAAATGATGGTTGATTATTCAAAGTATGATGTTAAAACTGATAATGAAGATAAAGAAAAAATATTAGGGCTTATTGGATCTTTAAATGAGGAAGAAACAAAAAGGCTAATTTTTGAAGTTTTAACACCAATTGGTTATAATCTTATGGTTACTCCAAAAGAAGAAGATTTTTTGATTGAAAAACTTTCTAATGTTATTGCTGGTGGTATAAATAGATCTTTACATGATGCAGTAAATAATATTTAATTTAATTAATAACCTATGTTATAATAGTCACTGCTTAAATGGAGTGATTGTTATGAATAAAATTTCTATTATTATACCTTCACATAATAATGAGGCTAAAATTTCAAGATGTATAGAAAGTGCTATTTCTCAAACTTTTAGAGATTTAGAAATTATTTTGATAGATGATGCATCTACAGATAATACTTTATTATATATGAAAAAATATGCTGAACTTGATTCTAGAATAAGAGTGTTTCATAATCCTATAAATATGGGAGCTGGCTATTCTAGAAATATAGGAATAGAAGCAGCTACAGGAAATTATATAGCTTTTATAGATGCAGATGATTTTATAAGTGAAGATGCTTTTGAAAATATTAATAAAACAATACAAGAGTATGGTATGCCAGATATTGTAAGATATAGAAGAACAGCATATTTAGATATGAATAGTTTATTGATAAATATAGATTTTTTTACTAATGGAGTTTACAATAAAAAGACTGGTGTGGTTATCCCAAGGCAAGAGCAAGAGTATGTAGCATTAGAAGCACCAAATGTTTGTAATAAAGTTTTTAAAAGAGAATTAATTGCCGAAACAAGATTCCCAACATCTAAATGGGAGGATTATCCTTTTTGTACATTTTTACTTGGAAAGGCAAAAGAGGTAGTCTTTTCTACTAAAGGAGAAGGTTATTATTGTATGCCAATAGGTTTTAACAATACTACTTTAACAGATGTTAAAACTGCTTCTCCAAGGTTATTAGAAATATATGACTGTTGTGATTTGCTTGAACAATTTTATATGGATGAAGATCTTTTTGAAATTTTTGAAAAAACTATAAGGGGAAGTCAAAAAATCCAAGCATCGCAGCGTATAAGAGATATAATGTTTTCTAATAAATACTCTCAGGCTGAAAAAGAAGAAATTATTAATTACTTAATTCATTTAATTAGTATTAAATATGGGGATTTATTTAGCGATGCATTGTATCAAAAATTGAAAGAATTGAGAACATTTTATAGAATGAGAATGAATTATATTGAGAAATATTTTTATAATCCAGAATTGCAATTAGAAACGCAAGAGGAAGAAGTAAAAGCTTACATTAAACGATTAATTAGGTAAAAACAGAAAATATTTTCTGTTTTTTATTTTTTTCTACATTTTATTTAAAAATGGTTTCATATAATTGAAATATTAAAGTGGGTGAATTATATGAAAAAGAAAAAAAAGAAATTTTGCTTAAAACTTTGTTTATATAGTTTTATTGCTTTTTTAACATATCAAATATGTTTTAATGTAATTTTAGAATTTAAACTAGTAAGAAACAATGAAGATTTTATTAGATGTTTACTGGCAGATTCTAATTACTATAATTTGTATGAAAAGAAGACAGATAATTTTTTTAATAAAGTATTTAACTTAGTTTTTAATTTAGATGATCCATTAGTAATTTTGGAAGATAGTTTTCATATGAATGCAGAAGTAACACCTAAAATGAAATTAATGAGTAATAAAGTAGAAAAGAAACCCGAAGTATTTATTTACAATACACACCAAAGAGAAGCCTATTCAGGTAAAGGATTAAAAGAATACAATATTACGCCAGGTGTATTAATGGCATCCTATCTTTTTCAAGCCAAATTAGCTGAAAACGATATTCAGACCATTATATTGGAAGATGATATTACAGAATATATGAATTTAAATAATATGAACTTTGCCAGTAGTTATAAAGCAAGTAGAGTTTTTGCCAATAACATAATTAAAGAAAATCCAGACTTAAAATTAATTATAGATTTGCACAGGGACAGTATTCCAAAAGAAAAATCTACAGTAACAATTAATGGTAAAAAATATGCCAAAATTGTTTTTGTAGTCGGTAAAGATCATAAAAATGCCTCTATTAATTTAGAAAAGGCTAATAAATTAAATAACATGATTAAGGCAAAATATCCAACATTGACAAGAGGTGTATTAGAAAAAGGCGGCAAAAATGTAAATGGCATTTATAATCAAGACTTAAGCGATAAAATAATGCTTATTGAAATGGGCGCACAGGATAATACAATTGATGAAGTTTTAAATACAGTTTCTGCTTTGGCCCCTATTATAAAGGAGTATATAAATGGATAAAAAAAGATTAAAATCTATTGTTAAATATATTTTTATTTCATTATTTGTAACATTTGTCGCTTTATACTTTTCAGTAGGGGCCGGTTACTTCGAATATTCTAATGGTAAAAAAGCAGCATTAACTGAAGCACAAATAGCTGAATTTGAAAAAGATATTGCAGATGGAAAAGAGATAGATGTAAAAAAATATTTAGAAGAAAAAGGAAATTATCAAAATAATGTTTCTAAATTTGGGTTAGCTATTTCAGATGCTACATATAAGGTTGTTAATAAAGGGATTGGAATAGGTTTTAAAGCACTTGAAAAACTTACAGCTTCTTCGTAAAATTTATTGAAGTAAATATGATAAATGTGTTAAAATATTTTAAGAAAAGAGGTGCGTTGTATGGAAGATGTTATTATTGGATCGCATGTATCATATAAAAAAGATTCAGGACTTGTTGGAAGCGTTAGGGAAGCATTAAGTTATGGATCTAATACTTTTATGCTGTATACAGGTGCACCACAAAATACAATAAGAGGATCCATTGATGGAAAACTAGTAGAAGAAGCATATAAATTAATGGGAGAAAATAATATTAATCCTAAAAACGTTGTTGTTCATGCTCCATACATTGTTAATTTAGCAAGTTCTGATGCTGAAAAGTTTAATTTTGCAGTTAGCTTTTTAAAACAAGAAATAAAACGTACAGAAGAAATGGGATTTGATAAAATTGTTCTTCATCCAGGAAGCCATGTTGGTGCTGGGGAAGAGATTGGACTAAAAAATATTATTGATGGATTAAATCAAGTTTTAAAAAATGATACAAGTGTAGATATTTGTCTAGAAACGATGGCTGGTAAAGGATCTGAACTTGGAAAAACATTTGATGAAATAAAACAAATAATAGAAGGTGTAGATGATAATACACATTTAAAAGTTTGTTTAGATACATGTCATATTAATGATGCAGGTTATGATTTATCTGATTTTGATTTGATTTTAGATGAATTCGATAAAAAAATTGGTCTTTCAAGATTAGCTGTTTTACATATAAATGATAGTAAAAATGAAAAAGGTGCTCATAAAGATAGACATGAGAATTTTGGACTTGGAACTATTGGATTTAAAAAACTTTTAGATGTTATATATAATCCAAAATTAAAAGACGTTCCTAAAATATTAGAAACGCCTTATGTTTCAGAAGTAGATGGCTCTAAAGATCGTTCATTTCCACCATATAAATATGAAATAGAAATGATTAAATCGAAAAATTTTAATGATAATTTATTAGAAGATATTAGAAAAAATTATAAATAATTTTTGAATTTCTCTTTGTACTCTTCAAATAAATTAGTAGTAATTTGATAATTTTTAGCTGTTAGATTTTTCTTTAAATCACTAAAAATTTGATCTGCATTACCGAAAATGATTGTTTCCCAATCATTTTTTACATATTTATATATTAGCTGAAGTTCATTATCTGAAAAATCAGCACCATTTTTATTAGCAAATTCTTTAATGTCATTAATAGATAGTTTGTTAATATAATATTCTAGTAGTTTGTGCATATATTCCTCCTCACAATATAATTATATGTTAAAAAGAAAGAAGGTGATACCATTAAAAAAGTAAAACTTAAAAAAAGTAAAATAAAAGTTAAGAAGTCTTTTAAACCACATTATAGATTTAATTTATATCAAAATAACAAAGATATAAAAGAGGTCATTGAAAAAAGATATAATATTTTAATTTTTGTAGTTATTGCGGCAATAGGCGTTTTATTAACGGGATTATTTGTACAACAAATAGTAAAAAAATCTTATTATGAGAAAGAACTTGAAACACTTACTCAAAAAACTGTAGATGGGTCACCTGCACCAAGAGGGAGAATTTATGATAGGAATGGAAAACTAATTGTAGATAATGAACCATCTAAAGTCATTTATTATAAAAAACCATCTAAAGTCAAAACTGAAGATGAAGTCAAAACTGCTTATTTACTATCTGATATGATTGATATTAATTATGATAAAATTACTGATTATGATTATAAATTATTTTGGCTAAAAAATCATTATGATGAAGGTAAAGAAAAAATAACAGATGAGGAATGGCAAAAATTAGAAGAGCGAAAATTAACAACAGATGATATTCAAAAATTAAAATTAGAAAGAATTACAGAAGATGACTTATCTGAATATGATGATAAGGATAAAAAAGCTGCTTATATTTATTATTTAATGAATGTTGGTTATTCATATGCTGAAAAAACCATTAAAAATGAAGATGTAAGTGATGAAGAATATGCTTTAGTTTCTGAAAATATTAGTAAATTAAATGGTGTAAATACAAAACTAGATTGGAACAGAGAGTATTTGTATGGAGATACATTAAAAACTATTTTAGGTAGTGTTTCAACAACAAAAAGTGGTATACCAAAAGAACTTAAAGATTATTATTTAAAGAAAGGCTATAGTTTAGATGATAGAGTAGGAACTAGTTATTTAGAATATCAATACGAAGACATTTTAAAGGGTACTAAAAATAAATATTTAGTTCTAAACGATGGATCTTATAAATTATTAGAAGAAGGTAAAAGAGGACAAGATATAACTCTTACCATTGATATTGAACTTCAAGAATATGTTGAAAAAGTATTAGAAGAAGAAGTTCTAAAAACCAAAAATGAACCAAATACAGAGTATTATAATAGATCATTTGTAATAATTACTGAACCTAATAGTGGTGAAATATTAGCTATGGCTGGAAAACAAGTAAAAAAAGAAAATGAAGAATATAAAATATACGACTATACTCCTGGAATTTTAACATCACCAGTTGTAGTTGGTTCTGCAGTTAAGGGCGCTAGCCAAATTGTTGGTTATAATACAGGTGCTCTTAAAATAAATGAAAAAAGATATGATACTTGTATTAAAATTGCTGGAACACCAATAAAATGTTCTTGGAAGTATTTAGGTTATTTAAATGATATAAATGCTTTGGCACAATCTTCAAATACTTATCAGTTCCTAACCGCAATCAATGTTGGAAAAGGCAAATATGCGTATGATAAACCTTTAAAAATAGATACAGCAGCTTTTGAAACATATAGAAATACTTTCAAAGAATTTGGTCTCGGTGTTAGTACAGGAATAGATCTTCCAGTTGAAAGTTTAGGGTATAAAGGTACAAGTACAAAGCCTGGACATTTGCTTGACTTTTCAATAGGTCAATATGATACATATACACCAATTCAACTAAGTCAATATATAGGCACTATTGCAAATAATGGATCAAGGGTTAAACCTTATTTATTAAAAGGATATTATAATGATGGTAAGATTACTAATCAAACAGAAAGAAAAGAATTGAATAAGGTAAACACAGAAGAAAAATATATGAAAAGAGTTAAAGAGGGCTTTGAGGCAGTAATGAAATATGGTACTGGGGTAGGATATATAAATATGTCATATAAACCAGCAGGAAAAACAGGAACAAGTCAAAGTTTTATTGATACTGATGGTAATGGAGTTGTTGATAAAGAAACTATTACAACAACCTTTGTATCATATGCACCTAGTGATAATCCAAAAGTAACATTTACAGTTATTTCTCCAGATGTTTCTCATAGTGAGGGTAGAAGTACTTACCAATCTAATATAAATAAGAGAATTGCTGATGCTATTTCAAAAAAATACTTTGAAATTTATAAATAAAATGTTATAATGTAAACAGATGTGTAAAAAAGGAGGGATATTATGGCCAAAAAAGGTGAAGTAAGAGATAGAGTTACTTTAGTTTGTACAGATTGTAAAGCTGAAAACTATCGTAAATCAAAAAATAAAAGGAATACACCAGACCGTTTAGAATTAAATAAATACTGTCCTAAATGTAGAAAAACTGCTTTACATAAAGAAAAAAAATAGGAGGTAGAATATGATTAATATTAATGATATTAAAAATGGTATGACAATTGCAATTGATGGAAACATTTATACAATTGTTGAATTTTTACACGTAAAACCTGGTAAAGGCCCTGCTTTTGTAAGAATAAAACTTAAAAACTTAAGAACAGGTGCTACAACAGAACAAACATTTAATACAAACATCAAGATTGAAAAAGCACATATTGAAAAAAATAATATGCAATTCTTATATGAAAATAGCGGAATGTATAACTTTATGAATATGGAAACATATGAACAAATTGAACTTCCAAAAGAGTCAATTGGTGATGATGTTAAATATCTTAAAGAAGGAATGGATGTTGATATAACATTTTATGAGGGGGAAATGTTAGGTATTGGACTTCCAGAAAAGGTAGAATATGTAATTACGCATACTGAACCAGCTGTTAAGGGCAATACTGCTACTAACGCAACAAAAGAGGCTGAACTTGAAAATGGTTTAGTTGTAAAAGTACCACTTTTTGTTGAAGAAAATGATCACATAATCGTTTCAACAAAAGATGGAAAATACGATTCAAGGGCTTAGAGAAAATAAAAGAGTAAAGAGGTGGAATAATGTTAGAAAAAGAAAGATTTTTAGAAATCAAAAAAATAGCTCGTGATATAAGAAATGAAAATGAAGAACTATTTGAATCCTTAAGCAAACTTTCTCTTGAAGAAGCCATAGAAGAAAAAGAAGAGTTTATTGAAAATGTTATTAATAATGCGGGAATAGAATTTAGTGAAGCTGAGAAAGGTAAAGAAGAAAAACAAATCTTCAGAGCCAATGTTTTAATTCCAGATGATGTTGAATTTTTCCAAATGTATTCAAAAGATAAAAATATTAGAAATCTTATGAATAAGTATCTTGTAAATGTTGAAGATATTATGAGTAAAATAACAGAACTTAATATTTATGGTAAGTATATTGATACTTTTAATGAAGAAGAGGAGGGCTTTGTAGAAGAAATGACTAAGGAGACAAATAGTGTATCAAATGATGCAATGAACTTATTAGAAGAGGTAAAATCATTAACTAGCGATATTGATGCTACTTTAGGAGAATTAGAAGAAACAAATAAAACATTTGATTTTAATAGTTATGAACCAGAAGAAATTGAAGAAGAGGAAGAGTTCGAAGACAAAATTAGTTTATTAGAACCAGAAGAAATTCCTTCAATTTTAACTGAAAAAGAAGAAAAACCAGAAATTAAAGTAGAAATGAATTATTCAAAAGATACTGAACCAGCAAATTTAGCTGATATGAGTACAGCAGTTTCTTCATTTATTGATGAATATAATGCTCTTAAAAAAGAAAATAATAAAATGAAAGAAGAACTAGAAAAACTTCAAAATAAAAATTCTGAATTATCTACTTCTTTAACGAATCAAAAAAATAGAGCTAATGAATTAGAAGAAGAAAATATTGGTTTAAAAGTACAAAATCAAAAATTACAAGCACAAATTACAGAATCAAAAGTTATTATTTCTAAAATTTATAGTTGCATCGCACCAAAAGAATAAGAAGTGTAAACTTCTTTTTTGTTGAACTTATATAATTATTTAGCTAGAATATTGATATTTTTGAGAGGTAAGTATTATGACAAAAGAAGAACTAATTAAAAAAATAATAATATTAGATGAAGAAATTTGTAGTCTATCAACAAAAATAGAATTATTATCATCAAAAAAACAGAGGTTAGAAAAAAGCGTTGATTTATCTGCTGAAGATTTAGTGGTATTGGCTAGAAAAATTGATGAATTAGAAAAGAAAATCGCAATTTTAGATTCTGTTAGTGATGAAAAAATGGAATCGTATTTATTTTTTAAAAGTAAAAAAGATAATAAATATATTCTTAGAAATGCAGTTTTAGAAATGCCAGAAGAAATGAAACCAGAATTTGCAAAAGGTATTGATTATTCTACTTTTTCGGCTTGTAAGAAGAGGGAACCTAAAGTTTTGTTTGGTTTATTTTTGGGATTTATAGCTTCTGTATTTGTTAATGTCGTTTGTTTAACACCATTGTCATTGATAGTGTCTTTTGCTTTAGCTACCATGGCATTATCAGTAGCACTTATACCAACAAAAGAAGAAAAGAACAAAAGAAAAATTGAAAAATTAGATGAGGGTATTGCAAACAGTGATATAGTGCCAACTTTAGTTTCATTAAAACAAAAATCATTTATTGAAAGTATTAGAAATTTAATAGATGCAACCAAAGAATATAATAAGATGGTTTCTGAATTAACAGATATTGATATTAATGTAATGAATGAATTAGTGCGACTGGCAGATGAAATTGAATTATTAGAATCTTATAAAGAGAGTAAAGAAAAACAAAAAAGCGAATTGGAAGATTGTGTAGATCTTATTAGTGAAGAAGAAATTGATATACCTAAGAAACTCGTTTTTCGAAGTGAACATATTCAAAAATAAATGTTTCATTGTTTTGTAATACAAAAACTTGACAAACATATAATTTAATTGTATAATTGTTAGCGAATTAGAAAAAAAGGAAAGAAGAAGACTCACTTCTCACCTGATTACCAAAGGTAATGGGTAAATGCCGAACTTTAATATAAAAGTATGGTAGAAGTGGGTACATTGTACTTACTTTTTTTATGGAGGTGCATTAATATAGCTAAAGACAGAGATTTGTTTATTAATAAACAAATAAGAGCAAAAGAAGTAATGGTAATTGGTCCAAATGGAGAACAATTAGGTGTTAAACCGATCGCAGATGCATTAACACTTGCATCATATGCTGGTTTTGACCTTGTTTTAATAAGCCCAGGAGCAAAACCACCAGTATGTAAGATTATGGATTATAATCGTTTCAAATATGAAAATAAAAAGAAACAAAAAGAGAATATGAAAAGACAAAGAGAAAATAATTTAGAATTAAAAGAGTATAGATTATCTGTGTCAATTGATATTCATGACTTTAATACTAGGGTTAAAAACGCTAGTAAATATTTAGAAAAAGGTCATAAAATAAAGGTAACTATCATGTTTAGAGGTAGACAAATGGCTCATACTGAATTAGGTAGGGATGTTTTACTTCGTTTTGCAGATGCTGTTAAAGACATTGCAACTATTGAACAAAAACCAAAATTAGATGGTCGTTTTATGACTATGTTACTTGTACCTTGTAAGGATAAGGAAAAATAGGAGGAAAATTTATGGCAAAAAAAATTAAAAAGAAATCACATAGTGGACTTTCAAAAGTGCTAAAAATTAGAAAAGGTGGATCTGTTAAATATCAACCAGCTAACAAACTTCACCAAACTAGAAATAGAAGTAATGCTTCAAGAAGAAATAGACATCATGAACATGAACTATCAAATAGTGATTATAAAAGAATTAAATCAATTATGAAATAATTTAAGAAGGAGGAATTTAAATGACAAGAGTTAAAGGTGGTACAATTAGTCGTGCCCGTCATAAAAAAGTATTAAAAAAAGCTAAAGGATACTTTGGTAGTAAACATAGATTATATAAAACAGCTAATGAACAAGTTATGCATTCAGGAGCATATGCATACAGAGATAGAAAAGCAAGAAAAGGTGATTTCCGTAAATTATGGATTATGAGAATCAATGCAGCTTGCCGTGAAAATGAAATTAGTTATTCTAAATTTATTAATGGTTTAAATAAAGCTGGTATTGAAATTAACCGTAAAATGCTTTCAGAACTTGCAATTGACAACCCTAAAGCATTTGCTGCTTTAGTAGAAACTGCTAAAAAGGCATTAGATGGAAAAACAGTAAAAAAAGAAACTAAAGAAGAAGTAAAAGAAGCTCCAAAAGCAGAAAAAAAAGCTGAAAAAGAATCTTCAGATAAAGATTTAAAATCTATGACAGTAGCTGAATTAAAAGCTTTAGCTAAAGATAAAAATGTTGCTGGTTACAGCACAATGAAAAAAGCAGAATTATTAGATGCATTAAAATAGTCAAATAGACTATTTTTTTGTTGATAACCATTATTATAAAATGTGCTATAATATATACGAAGGTGATAAAATGTTTGAGAATAAAAAAGTGTTTATTTTAGGTATGGGTAAAAGTGGTGTTAGCGTTGCTAAGCTTCTAGCACCTATCTCTAATGTGTTAATTACAGATATACAAAATGATAATAAAGAAGAAATAAAAGAATTGGAAGATCTAGGAGTTAACGTTGTTATTACTAAAGATCAAGGGGAATTATTTGACGAAAACTACGATTTTGTTGTCAAAAATCCAGCAATAAATCAAAATCATGTAGTTGTAGAAAAAGCTATTAAATTAAATATTCCTGTTTTAACAGAATTAGAGGTTGCTTATCAATTTCTTCCAAAAGATGTAACTATTGTCGGAATAACTGGTTCTAATGGAAAAACGACAACAACTACAATTGCTTATGATATTTTAAAAGAGGCAGGGATTTCTGTTCATCTAGCTGGGAATATTGGTCTTCCACTTGCAAATCAAATTGATGAAATAAAAACAGGAGATGTTATCGTTATTGAAATTTCTAGTCACCAATTAGTTAATCTTGATAAATTAAAAACTAATATTAGTGTACTTACAAATTTTAGCGAAGTTCATTTAGATATGTTTGGAACATATGAAAATTATAAAAACAATAAACTTCGTATCTTTAGAAACCATACAGAAAGTGATCTTGCTATTTTAAATTATGACGATAGTGAAGTAGTAAGACTTACAAATGAAATAGTGTCTAAAAAAATGTATTTTTCTTCATCAACTGAGGCAGATATCTGTATAAAAAATGGTTCAATTGTTTATAAGGGGGAAAAGGTTATAGAGTTATCTGATATTAGAGTAAAAGGAACTCATAATTATGAAAATATAATGGCAGCTATTTTAATTGCTAAACAATTTAATATTTCAAATTCAGTAATTAAAAATGTTTTATCAAAATTTGGAGGAGTAGAACATAGAATTGAATTTGTAGCCAAAATAAATGGTAGACAGTTTTACAATGATTCAAAAGCTACTAATGTAAAGTCAACAATAACTGCTTTAAAATCATTTGATAATGATGTTGTACTAATTTTAGGCGGGTTAGATAGAGGCCATAGCTTTGATGATTTAGTTCCATATCTAGAACATACTAAACATATAGTATGTTATGGGCAAACAAAGGAGAGAATTGAAATGTTTGCTGATAAAAATGGTATTGATGTAACAGTAGTTAATACCTTAGAAGAAGCAACGAGAGCAGCCTATAATTTATCTGAAGAGGGAAGTACTATTTTATTAAGTCCAGCATGTGCTAGTTGGGATCAATATAAAAGTTTCGAAGATAGAGGTAACGAATATAAAAGAGTTATTGATACTTTACAATAACTCTTTTTTATTAAAAAAAACATTTGACAAACAATTGTTCGTGATATATAATTTATTTAGTGTATGGGAGTTGGTAATAATGAGAGAATATAAACTTAGAAATTATACAACATTAGACGCTAAAATAGATTATAGTAATGAAATAAAAAAATTTCCTAATAATCTTTCAGAGTCTAAAAAATTACAACAAGAAACAAAAAATAAGCTAAATAGACTTAAAGGTATTTATATAAATGAATCAACCAATTATAGAGCATGTATAACTTCTGAAACAATTGGTAAAATTTTGAGACCAGCACCTAAAATAAATGAAGTATCTATAAGTTATTATTTAAACTTATTAGTTTCTCAACAATTGGATAGCTTATTCAAAAAGGCTATATATGTTGATACTTTATTGCCTATGAAACGAAATAATCCAAATGAAATAGGTTATCATCATTTTGTTGTTCCAATTGCAATTAATAATTTACAATATAAAGTAATGATAACTGCAAGAGAAAAGAAAAATTCTAATATTTTATATGTTGTAAAAGTAAATGTAGTTTCAGATATCAATTTGTCTAAAGTAGTTCAAATTAATGATATTTATCAAATTTCAGTAAGAGACTTAATAGACGATGTGTCAATATATAATTATAATTTACATTCTTATATTAAATATGATCATACTGATTATCTAAGTGAAAATAATTTAGAATATGGATACTGTATATAAAAAAGAGATTTTGTCATTGGCAAGTAAAACTTCCCAATTACTAGACAAAACCTCTAAAAGTATTGTATCAAATTATTATTGTTTAATCAATATAAAAGGAGTTGGTAATAATGAAAGATTTATACATTGATTTTGATGGAGTTATATGTAATACAATTGATATAACTTATAAAATGATTGATGAATTAAAAATAGATAAAAAGGATAATGCTCAAATTTTAAAATTCTATAAAAATTTAGATTGGTTTAAAGTTTTAGAAGAAGCAACAGATATTAATAATGGTATTGAAAGAATTAAAAAAATTATTAAGTCAGGTAAGTTTAAAGTTTCGATTTTAACACATGTAAACTCTGTTGAAGAGATTGAAGCTAAAGTAAAATATATACGAAAAAACTTTGAAACAATACCTATTATTAGTGTTCCTAAAACCATCTCAAAAACACAAATTTTATGTGCTAAAAATTCAATTTTAATTGACGATTATGTAGGAAATTTAATTGATTGGAGAAAAGCGGGTGGACTTGGAATTCGTTTTGATTTAGATATGGATGGAAAAGGGTTTCCAGTAATTAATGAATTAGATGAAATAATCGAAGTTTTTTAGAATATAATTATATATATTTATAAATTATGTTATTTTATAAAATAAGTATGTGAATACATGTGATATTAGGGTTAAGCCTTGTAAAAATAATGAAAATATTATATACTATATAGCATGGAGGAAAGAAAATGGAAAAGAATACTAAAGAGATAATTATAAAAATTGATGGAGCAGAATGGAAAGATGCTCAAGATAAAGCGTTTAAAAAAGCAAATGAAAAAGTAAAAATTGATGGTTTCAGAAAAGGTAAAGCACCTAAAGATGTATTTATTAAAAAATATGGAGTTGAATCTTTATACATGGAGGCTGCTGATCTAGTTTTAGAACAAGCATATACAGACATGCTTAAAGATAATAAAGATTTAGAAATAGTTGCTCGTCCTGATATCGAAATCCAATCAATTGATGAAAATGGAATTGAATTTAAATTTAATTTAACTTTAAAACCAGAAGTTAAATTAGGAAAATATAAAAATTTAGGAGTTAAAAAAGAAAAAATAGAGGTTTCTAAAGATGAAATTAATGCAGCTATAGATTCTATGAGAAATAGATATGCTGAAAATGTTGTTAAAGAAGGAAAAATTGAAAACGGTGACATTGCAGTTATTGATTTTGAAGGTTTCTTAGATGGAAAACCATTTGATGGTGGAAAAGGAGAAAACTATTCATTAACAATTGGAAGTAATACATTTATTCCAGGATTTGAAGAACAATTAATTGGACTTTCTGCTGGTGATGAAAAAGATTTAGACATTACTTTCCCAGAAGATTATCATGCTGAAGATTTAAAGGGAAAACCAGTAGTATTTAAAGTTAAAGTAAATGAAGTAAAAGAAGTTAAAATTCCTGAATTAGATAAAGATTTCTTTGAAGATTTAGGCTTTGAAGGCGTAGATACAAAAGAAAAATTAGAAGCAGAAATAGAAAAAAATATTATTGCTCATAAAGAAGCAGATGCAGAAAATAAATATATTGATGCAGTATTAGAAGCAGCTGCTGAAAACTGTGAAGTAGATATTCCAGAAGCAATGATTTCTGAAGAACTAGATCGTATGGTAAAACAATACGAAGAACATTTAAAAATGCAAGGTTTAACTTTAGAACAATTATATCAATTTACTAATTCAAATGAAGAAGCATTAAGAGAACAAATGAAAGAAGAAGCAAATAAACGTGTTAAATTTAGATTAATGCTTGAAGAAATTGCTAAAGCTGAAAAAATTGAAATTTCAGACGAAGAAGCTAAGAAAGAAGCTACTAAACTTGCAGAACAATATCAAATTAAGGAAGAAGAATTCCTTAACATGTTTGGTGGACTTGAAATGGTTAAATACGATGGTAAAATGCGTAAAGCTATTGAAATACTTAAAGGAGAATAGAAATATTCTTCTTTTTTATTTTAAAAAACAAAAGTTCGTGTTATAATCTAAATTGGATAGGTGGTAATATGTATATAGATGTGTTAGTAGAAGTCATGGCAGGAAAAGATCAAACTTTTACTTATAAAACTGATAGTCATGTAAATCCTGGCATGAGAGTTTTAGTTCCATTTGGAAGACAAATATTAGAAGGTTTTGTTTTAAGAGAAAATTTAAATAAGGCATTTGATTATGAAGTAAAAAAAATAATAAAAGTAATTGATGAAAATCCAGTAATTAATGAAGAAATGATGGCACTTGGTAAATATATTAGTAAAAAAACTTTATCGCCTTTAATAACTTGCTATCAAACAATGCTTCCTTCAGCACTTAAAGCTCGAAAAAATAATGATATTAAGAAAAAGTATAATACATATTTAACTGCTACAAATAAAATTCCTATTTTAAAAACTGATAATCAAAAAACAATATACAATCTTATTTTAAAAGGTCCAGTATTAAAAAAAGAATGTACAGATATTTCAGCATATACTGTTAAATCTTTTGTTGATAAAGGGTATATAAAAGAAGAAAAAAAAGAAGTATATAGAATCAATGAAAATTCTATTATAGAAAAAAACAATTTAGTACTTAATGAAAATCAAAAGTTTGTTATTGACGAAATCAAATTAGGCAATTTTATGCCATATTTACTTCATGGTGTTACTGGGAGTGGAAAAACTTTAGTTTATATAAAACTTATTGAAAAAATTCTTTCATTAGGTAAAGAGGCAATTTTATTAGTTCCAGAAATCAGTCTGACCCCACAAGTAGTAAATATATTTAAAAAAGAATTTGGAGATACAGTTGCAATTTTACATAGTGCTTTATCTGCAGGTGAAAAATATGATGAGTGGAGAAAAATAGAGAGAAAAGAAATTTCAATTGTAATAGGGGCTAGAAGCGCTATATTCGCACCTTTTACCAATTTAGGGATTATTATTATAGATGAAGAGCATTCCGAAACTTATAAGCAGGAATGTACTCCTAAATATAGTGCTATTGATATAGCTATTAAAAGAGCAAGAACATATAATATTCCTGTTATTTTAGGAAGTGCAACACCAAGTGTTGATAGTTATACTAGAGCTAAAGCAAATATATATAAACTTCTAGAAATGAAAACAAGAGTAAATGAAAATATGCCTGATGTTACTTTAGTAAATATGAAAGATGAATTTAAAAAAGGTAACCGAATATTTTCAGAAGTTTTAACACAAAAGATAAAAGAAAAATTAGAAAAAAATGAGCAAATAATTATTCTATTAAATAGAAGAGGTTTTTCAACAACTATAACATGTAAAGAATGTGGATTTACTCATAAATGTCCAAATTGTGATATTCCGCTTATTTATCATAAAGGTTTAAATCAAATGAAATGTCATTATTGTAATTATAGTGTGCCAAAGTTAAAGGTTTGTCCGTCTTGTCATAATGATGCATTATCATCTTTTGGAATGGGAACTGAGAAGTTAGAAGAGCAAATAAGAAAAGAATTTTCTTTAGCTAAAACCATTAGAATGGATTTTGATACAACGAGAAATAAAGGAACACATGCCAAAATAATAGAAGATTTTAGGAATGAAAAATATAATATTTTAGTTGGAACTCAAATGATTGCTAAAGGTTTAGATTTTCCTAAAGTAACATTAGTAGGTGTTATTAGTGGTGATAGTTCCCTTAATATTCCAGATTTTAGAAGTGCTGAAAGAACATTTCAATTACTTTCACAAATATCTGGAAGAGCAGGTAGGGATAAGTTAAAAGGTGAAGTTATCATTCAAGGATTTAATATGGATCATTATAGTATTTTACTTTCTAAAAATAATGATTATTATAATTTTTATAAAGAAGAAATGAATATTAGAAAGAAATTAAAATATCCACCATTTTATAATTTATGTTTGATTAAACTTCAAGGTAAAGATTTTAATTTTTTGTATAGTGAGGGAGAAAAAATTACTAATTATTTAAGAAATAATACAAATAATATGGTTTTAGGGCCTTCGAATGGAATGATGCCTAAAATAAATAATATTTACTATTTAAATATTATTATTAAATATAAAAATACAAAAGAGATATATGAAAAATTAGTCTTTATAAAAGAAAAGTATTTAGAAGTAAGAAAAATGAAAGTTGAAGTCGATTTAAATCCTTTTCAAATATAGTTATTTTTAATTATTTATGATAGAATATTAAATAGGGTGATAATATGAACTTAGATGAAATTGAAATAAAAAGAGATCCTGTAATTGTTTTTATGGGAACACCTGATTTTGCAGCAGGGGTTTTAGAAGGTTTAGTTAAACAATATAAAATTAGTATGGTAATTACTCAACCAGATAGACCAGTTGGAAGAAACGGAGAAGTAAAATTTACTCCTGTCAAAGAGGTCGCTAGCAAAAATAGTATTTTAGTTATTCAACCAAATAAAATAAGTGAAGCTCTTCAGGAAATAAATGAACTTAGACCAGATTTACTTATTACATGTGCATATGGACAAAAATTACCTTTAGAATTATTGCTTATGCCTAGGTTAGGATGCATTAATGTCCATGCTTCTTTACTTCCAAAACTAAGAGGAGGAGCACCTATCCATAGAGCAATTATGGAAGGTTATTCTAAAACTGGTGTTACTATTATGTATATGGCAGAGTCTATGGATACAGGCGATATGATAAGCGCTGAGGAAGTGGAAATAACTGAAGATGACACAGCAGCTACTTTACATGATAAACTTCAAATTATTGGAAGAGATTTACTTTTAAAAACTTTACCAAGCATTTTGGAAGGAACTAATCCTAGAATAAAACAAGTTGAATCAGATGCGACTTATGCATTTGTAATAAAAAGAGAAGATGAAAAAATCAACTTTTCTAAAACAAGAAGAGAAATATATAATCAAATTAGAGGATTAAATTCATGGCCAGGTAGTTATTGTATTTTGGACGATAAAATTTTAAAAGTATGGAAAGCAAGAAAAACAACAAATGTATTTCCAGAATTAGAAAATGGACATGTTACTGATATATATGAAGATGGCTTTGGTGTAAAAGTTTCTAATGGTGAAATTGTATTAACTGAAGTTCAACCAGAAGGAAAGAAAAAAATGGCAGCGCATGATTTTGTAAATGGAATGCCAAACATAAAAGAAAAAGTATTAAAATAGGGTGTGAAAGTAGATGTTTAATAAAAAGGAACCAGGAAAAGTTAGTAGATTAAAAGAGTTATGGAGAGATAAAAGATTTAGATCTTTAATCTTTTTAGGTTTTTGGTTTGTTTTCGCAATTGTTATTGTTGCAGCTTATAGACCAATGTATAATTCTAATGTTGAATCTTATAGAGAAAAACAGGAAAGTAAGGTTAACTCTTCAGTAATGAATAATTATTCTTATAGTTTATTAGATACAAAAGATTCTAAAATAAATGTGATTACTGGGAAAGTATATGGTAATTATAATTTGTTTAATATAAATGGAGTAGATTATTATTATAATGGTAAAGTTTATAAACTAACATTACCAATTACTGAAATGCCAATATCAACACTAGGCTATCTTAGAATAACACCAAAAGTAATAAATAATATGGTGGAAAGAAGTACAATGTTGGAAACTGATAAATATAGTTTACCTTTAATTGATTTTATTACTTTATATGATGCAAATGAATTAAACAATATTGAAACTTCACAACTAAATGAAAAAAATGTATTAATTGATGTTTATAAAAAAGATGGTTTATTTTATAAAGTTGATATCAATATAACAGATTATGTTAAATTAAAAGAACCAAATGTAAAAAGTGATATTCTAACATTTAATTATACAAATATTAATGAAATTGATGATTTTACAAAAGAGTATGAAAGTAGGGTACAAAAATGAGTATTGAGTTTATGATTTTTATAATTGCACTAGTAATTGTAATTGTATTTTATAAAAGTTTTTATAGCTTTGTATATTTTACAGTAATTGTTGATATTTTTCTTAGAATAGTTACATATTTAAAAGAAAATTTACTTAGGGCAGATGCATTTAGCTTTTTAAATTATATTCCAGAAAGTGTAGCAGCTATTATTAAAGGCTGGGATGTTGGGGTATTTACAGAAGTTTTAATGTTCTTATATGTTGTAATTTATACAATTTTCTTAGTATTAACAATTATGAAATTTGTTAAAAAGAAATTTTAGAGACAATTGTCTCTTTTTTTGTAAAGTTTTAAAAAATATTGAATTAGCGAACAAATGTGTGTTATAATTAATAAGGTGATAGTATGTATTCATATATAAAGGGTAAAATAACAGAAATAGAAAGTAATTATATTGTAATTGATAATAATGGCATAGGCTATTTGATATATACAGCTAATCCATATTCGTTTGGTTTAAATAGTGAGTATACTGTTTATTTATATCAATATGTTAAAGAGGATGAAATAAGTTTATATGGTTTTAAAACGTTAGAGGAAAAGGAAATGTTTTTAAAACTTATAAGTGTTAAGGGATTAGGTTGTAAAATGGCACTTCCAATGATCGCACTTGGATCACCAGATGGAATCATTGATGCAATAGAAAGAGAAAACATTTTATATTTGAAAAAATTCCCTAAAATAGGCGATAAAGTTGCTAGACAAATTATTTTAGATTTAAAAGGAAAATTAATTTCTAAAGAAGAAGTAAGTCGAGGAAATAATTTTGATGAACTTAATGAAGCATTAAAAAGTTTAGGTTATAAACAAGCTGATATTAATAAAGTTATTAAAAATATAAATCCTAGTGACGATATTGAAGTTCAAATAAAAAATGCATTGAAATTACTTTTGAAATAGCATAAGAATTGAGGTATATAATGGCAAAACTACATTTTAAATATGCAACCATGAATTCTGGTAAAAGTTTAGACTTAATGCGAACTGTTTATAATTATGAAGAATTAGGATTTAAAGTTTTTGTAATAAAACCGCTTGTTGATACAAAGGGAAATGATGCAATCGAATCTAGAGTAGGTCTTCATAGAGTAGTGGACTTATTACTTGGTTATAATGATGATGTTACTAAAGTCTTAAAAGGAAAATTAGAAAATGTTAAAGTAATATTTATAGATGAGGCTCAGTTTTTAAGCTCAAAACAGGTAGATGATTTATTTATTATTAGTAAAGCATTAGATATTCCAGTTATCTGTTATGGACTTAGAACAAGTTTTCAGATGAAGTCATTTGAGGGAAGTAATAGACTACTGGAAATAGCTGATGTTTTAGAAGAAATACAAACGTTATGCCATTGTGGTAATATTGCTAGGTTTGTAGGAAGAAAATTAAATGGTAAATATGATATAAATGGACCTACTATAGTTATTGATGGAACGGCAAATTATGAATATAAACCACTATGTGGAAAGTGTTATTTGCAAGAGGTTAAAAAAATTGATTTAGATAAAATTTCAAAATAAGGAGGTATTGTATGGATGAACGAATAATAACGAATCACGAATTAAAAGAGGATACTTTTGAGGGGACAATTAGACCTGATAGTATTGATGAATATATTGGACAAACTGATGTAAAAGATAATTTATCAATATTTATTAAAGCTGCTAATATGAGAGAAGAACCATTAGATCATGTTTTACTTTATGGACCTCCAGGTTTGGGGAAAACCACTTTAGCGTATATTATAGCTAATGAACTAGGACACAATATAAAAACAACTAGTGGTCCAGCAATTGAAAAAAGTGGCGATTTAGCGGCTATATTATCTACATTAGAACCCGGAGATGTTCTATTTATTGATGAAATTCATAGGATACCAAGGTATATAGAAGAAATTTTATATTCGGCAATGGAAGATTTTACATTAGATATTATTGTTGGAAATGATGCTTCTAGTAGAAATATTAGAATTGATTTACCACCTTTTACATTAGTAGGAGCAACTACTAGAGTTGGGGATTTAACTGGTCCATTAAGAGATAGATTTGGAATAATTGATAAATTAAACTTTTATACTGTTGATGAATTAAAGCAAATTGTATTAAGAACAAGTAGAGTAATGGATGCGGAAACAACTGAGGAAGCAGCAATTGAACTTGCTAAAAGAAGTAGAGGAACACCAAGAATAGCCAATCGATTATTTAGAAGAGTAAGAGATTTTGCTTTAGTTCAAGGCAATGGTATTATTGATGCAAATATTACAAAGCATGCTTTAGATAAGCTTAAAGTAGATGAATATGGACTAGATGATACAGATTATAACTTATTAATGGCGATTATTCAAAGGTTTAATGGCGGTCCAGTTGGTATTGACGCTTTGGCCTCAAGTATAGGAGAAGAAGTATCAACAATTGAAGATATGTATGAACCTTATTTGCTTCAAAATGGTTTTTTGAAAAGAAGTAGTAGAGGAAGAATTGTAACAGATAAAACATATAAATATTTAGGGATAGAAAAGTGAAAACTCTCTATCTTTTTTAATATCTTGATTATACATTCTGGTGTAGTATATAATATAAAAAGAATTATAAATAATAAAAGTAAAGTAAAAATTATCCAATTCCCACTTGCAAATA
>CASPVX010000006.1 GCA_949425575.1 uncultured Bacilli bacterium | reverse complement strand
AAAGTCTGCACAAAGTATTTATCCTTTAATGATATTCTGTCTTCGGTATATGATTATATAGGTAAGTATGTTAGGGATATTAAGTTAGGTTTACAGATGCATTCATTATTTGAACTTATAGATTTTTCTAATCCTGATTATAGTGGTATAGATGAATTTAAGAAAAGGAAATTGGAACGTTTTATTAATTCTGATATTTTAGATGATTTTATTAATTTGTATAAGTAATATGAATTTATTTATGAAGTAGATGGTATGCTTATGCATGGGTTTATTGATTTATTAATTGAGTATGAGGATAGGTTTACAATTATTGATTATAAACTTAAAAATACTGCAGATGAGGTTTATATGAAACAGTTAAATGGTTATCGTGATTATATTATGAGCATTAGTGATAAAACAGTAGATATTTATTTATATTCAATTATGGATGAAAAACTTGTTAAACTAAATTAAAAGATATATTTTTAAATATATCTTTTTCTTTGGTAAATGTAAAAAAGAGATTAAATAATGATATAATAATTATAGGAGGTCATTATATGAAGTATGATGTAATAATTATAGGAGCAGGTCCAGCGGGGTTATTTACAGCTTATGAATTAATAACAAATAACAAAGATTTAAATATTTTGTTGATTGATCAAGGTAAATTTGCTGATAAAAGATTTTGTCCAATGACTAGAACTAAAAAGTGCGCTAATTGCAAACATTGTCATGTTTTATCAGGATATGGAGGAGCTGGGACGTTTTCAGATGGCAAACTAAATTTTGTCCCTAAACTTGGAAAAAGTGATTTATTTAAATATATGGACGAAGATTTAGCTAATAAATTAATAGATGATTGTGAAGAAATTTTCACAAGATTTGGTATGGATAGTGATATATATCCATCTAATATGGATGAAGCTATGGAAATTAAAAGCAAAGTGGCTATGGTAGGTGCAAGACTTCTTTTAATCAAACAAAAACATTTAGGAAGTGATCATTTACCAACATATATTCAAAACTTCACTAATTATTTAATTGAAAAAGGTGTTCAGGTAGTAGATGAAACAGAAGTATTAGATATCCACAGTAAAACTAAAGACATGCATGAAGTTGAATGTATTTATAAAGGAGAAGCAAAAACATATGAATCAGCTAAAGTTGTAGTAGCCCCTGGAAGAACAGGCGCTAAATGGGTTCAAGAACTTGCAGATAAATATAAAATACCATATGTTTCTCAAAGCATAGAAATTGGAGTAAGAGTAGAGGTTCGTAAAGAAATATTAAAGAAAATTTGCAATGTTATTTATGATCCAACAATTTTTATTAAAACAGATACTTATGGTGATGAAATAAGAACATTTTGTACTAATCCAGGAGGATTTGTAGCAAAAGAAAATTATTATGGATATATATGTGTTAATGGCCACGCTTTAAAAGAAATAAAATCAAATAATAGTAATTTTGCTTTTATTAGTAAAGTAACATTAACTGAACCAGTGACAAATACAAGAGAATATGGAGAAAGTATTGCGCGAATAGCTAATGTATTAGGCGATGGCAAACCTATTATCCAAACACTTAAGGATTTAAAAACGGCAAGACGTAGTGAGTGGCATAGAATTAATAAAGGTTTTATAACACCAACTTTAAAGGATTGCGTAGCGGGAGATTTAGCTTTAGTATTGCCGCATAGAATTATTACAAATATCATTGAAGGATTGGATAAATTAAATGAAATTATTCCAGGAGTTAGTAATGGAGAAACATTACTATATGGACCTGAAATAAAATTTTTCAGTAATGAAATAGAAACTGATAATAATTTTAAATTAAAAGATTTTGATGTATATTTCATAGGTGATGGAGCAGGAAAAGCAGGAAATATTGTAACAGCAGCAGCAACAGGTTTAGTTGCAGCTAGAGATATAATTAATGATAGTCAAAAGTAATAAATTAGAAAGATAATTGTTTTCTGTAAAAGAAAATGTCAAATGTAAAATAAAAACACCACTATGGTGTTTTTTCATATCGTTCTTCAATTTTATAATTTGTGGGAATAAGATTAAATTTTGAAAATTCATTGTGATCAATAATATATTTATTTGCTGTTTTCTTTTGTTTATCAATGTTGTAAACATAATATATAAAGCAGTGGTTTTTATCAATTTCATCAAGCTCGCCATTCATGAATTTTACTTCTTTATCAGATAAATTAAATGTAATTAACTCATCAGAATTATTTGTTGTAGAACATTTTACTTCAATGTATATTTTTTCTTTTTTTTCATTAAAACTAATAATGTCATATCCTAGACCATCTAATGTAATATTTTTATCTTCTGTTTGAGTTATCCATTTAACATTATTAATTAAATGATCTAGACCTAATGATTTTAATTTTTGGATTTCATCTTTGTAAATGATTTCTTCACCAAGTGTTCCTGAATCAATTTTATTTTCATTTGCTTTTTTTTGATTAATTCTTTTTCCATTTTTATTATTTTTTCTTTTTTCCTTATTGTTATGTCCTTTATGCTTTAGCTCTTTTGTTTCAACTTTATATTCTTCATTTTCTAAATTTAGCATATTTACTGATTCACAAATTTTTTCTAAACTATCATATTCTTTCATTTTTTCTTCAAAATAATGATCAATAACATCTAATCTCCATTTTTTTTCTTCTGCCAGTTGTTTCAAATGTTTATTGTAAGTATACTTAACTAATTCTTTATCAGAAAATAGTGAGTAGTCTATCCCATCTTTTGTATAGTGATATCTTATAAATTCAGGGTGGTTTATTAATTTTTTAGCGAATACATTTTGTAAGTCATTTTTAATTCTTATATTTCTAATTTGCTCTTTTGTTAAATCAAATAATCCGCCAATAAGATTATCGGGTGTATTTTCTACAATTGAAAGTTGATATAAAAGATCATAAGTCAAATCATCTTTTGAAAAACATTGTCCATTTTCTTTTAAGTTTTTGAGTTTGGTGTATACTCGTGTATTATAAAAATCTTTGCTAGCATTAATAAAATCATTAAGTCTTTCTTCTTTTTCTTGCTTTGCTAAATAGTTAATGGCAGACAATTCATATTTTAAATTATTAAAACGATAATTTAAATCAATATTATTTTCTTTAATAATATTTTTTAAGTCTAAACTAAACCAATCAATATTATTCAATCTTTTAATATATGATTGCTTGTTCGCTACAGATATAAAACGGTCATTAAGATATTCATGTAAAAATTTATTAAATCTTTCTTTTTGTAAATTTGGATATTTATAATTTGTATAATATAAAAGACAAATTATATCTCTATAAGGATTGGAAATATATATGTTTTTAATTCCCATTCTCTTTCTTGTTTGTTCAAATTCTTTTTTACTTATATTAAATGCATCACAAATATCATCAATAATGTCACGAGACATTATTTTTAAAATCTCTTCAGAGTTTAATTCATCAAATTTTTTTGTTTTTGCATATTCTTTTAAGTTACTTAATTCTTCTAGTTTTCTCATAACATCACCTATAAATATATTATAGCACAATAAAAGCGCCATTAATTATGCGCTTTTTAATTTACTTTCACCATTACTATAATCTATTTCAATACCGTCTTGAACATTATAAATATAAACATTAAAAGAAATTCCTTTACCATTATCTTCAACTGATTTAGCCTCAATTTGTACGCCATTTGCCAATAAGTTTGTTCCTTCAAATATTGGTGTAACTCTATATAGAACATGATTATTTGTTTCATCTATATAATCAGCAACCTGATTTTCAAATTTAAGCATAGTACTTGCATTCATATTTCTTGTACATGTGATTAAATTTTTCTCATTGGCATTTTCTCCTGTTAATTGATATCCAATTAAATGGCATCTATTATAAAGATACTTGCCATCAACATTATCATATTTAATAGTATGCCATCCTGAAGGTTTAATCATTCCAATTGATCCTCTTTTTTCTGTGGGCATAGTATCTTTACTAATATTTGCGTATGCTATTCCGCATCTGTTTAAAGAATCTAAATCGCTATACTTTTCAAAAGATTCAGTAGTTAATTCTTCATCACTAAAGTTAGGTTTATTATCATTTATAATTATGTAATCTTCTCCAGTGTATTCTGGAATTTCACCTATATCATATGATCTAACTTCTTCTTTTAGGAAAATATCATTATATGCTTTTTCTATTTCTTCACTATAGTAGCTTAGTGTAAAAATAATAACAATAGCAATTAATGAAAGAAGTATTTTACAAAATTTATTTTTATTCATATTATCACCTACCTTATTTACTATCTAATTATATCATAATAAATTTAAAAATTTTCTAAATAAAAAGGAAATGGGGGTATTTACAAATTATCATATTAGTAGGGAGGTAAAAAAATGAATAATATAATTTTAAAAATAATAATGACAGTATCATCTCTATTCAGTTTTAATACTGTAGAAATGCATGGATTAAAAATTGATGTAATAACAAATGGTTCTGGTTTATATGAAGAAAAAGATAAATATATCTATAAAGGAAATAATCCTGATAATTACATTTATTTTAATAATGAAATTTGGAGAGTTATTTCTTTTGAAGCTGATGGTAGAATTAAAATAATAAGGAATGAAAGTATAAGCAATATGCCTTTTGATGAAGTTTCAAATGATTGGGATAATTCTAGTTTAAAAGACTATTTAAATAATGATTATTATCAAAGTATAGATGATAAATATAAATCACTAATTGATGGGGATATTGAATTAATTAGTTTTGATGATTATTTAAAATCTAATTCAAATAGATTGTGCATAAAAGAACAATCATATTTTAAAAATAATGAATTATGTTTGAATAGCTCATATTTAAATAAAGTTATAAATAATAAAAATAATATTGCCTGGACTAAAACAAAAGATAGTGTAGGTATATATCATTTTGGTAATATTTATTTTGGAGATAATGAACCATTTTTTAATGATTATGGGGTAGTCCCTACCTTGTATTTGAAAAATAATATTGAATTAGTAGGTAAAGGTACAATTAATAATACTTATAAAATTAATTTGTAAACAAATTTGTAAAACACGAAAATTTGTTCGCAAAAATATTGACTTCCTAAATCGGCAATGATATCATGAATATAGTGCTAGTACAAAGAATAAAAATCGGAGGTGATAGGGAAAATTATAAATCCCACATAAAATATTTTAAGTAAGTTAATATACACTCAAACAAAATAATGTTTTAAATAAAATGTAAATAAAACTTTATAAGGCACGGATAAGTGCTTTTTTTGTGTTGTTTTTAATTTTTGTCACATACTAAATGATAGGTGATTCTATGAATAAAAAAGAAATTGTTAGAATGCTTTTAAATGAAAAAATAGATAAAGAAAGTGAGGAAGAATTATTAAATATACTTATGGAAAAGCCTATAGCTATAAATGTAGATAAAAAAGCTGAGAGTGATTTAAAGTTTGGTGAAAAATTAGCAAATAAAATATCTAATATAGTAGGTAGCTGGTTATTTATTTTTATATTTATTGTAATGCTTATATTTTGGATTATTCTAAATGTGGTTGTTTTAAAAGATAAACAAATAGATCCATATCCATTTATTCTTCTTAATCTTGCTTTATCTTGTATAAGTGCTATTCAAGCCCCAATTATTATGATGAGTCAAAATAGAGAAGCTAAGAAGGATAGCCTTCGAAATCAAAATGACTATAAAATAGATTTAAAAAGTGAATTAATACTAGAAGATTTACATGATAAAATAATTTTACTACTTAAAAATCAAAAAAAGATATTAGAAATATATGAACAAAATAATGACTTATAAATTCGCTTTTAAATCATTGATTTCTTGATGTAAGGCATTTGCCATTTTATTCATCATATTTACAACATCTTCATTGGTCATATTATTAGATTTTTTTGAATCTTGTAGTTGCTGGAAGTAAGCATTTGTACAAAGAACCTGAGCAACTAACATAAGCCAGTTTCCTAAAGCATTTTGTTCATTAGCATCCATATCATCAATTAATAAAAATCCGACAATACAAGCACTTAAAGAGTATATTTCTGGTGGTAAATCAGGCAACTTATTCATATATTTCTCCTTTATAAAAAAACATATTACGTTTTTTAGCGTAATATGCTTATTAAATTATTTTTATATGTGACTACTAAATTATGTAGTGCTCTTGTCATAGCAACATAAAGTAATTTCATATCAAGTATAGAATCAATATTATATGTGTCAATTTCATTTATAATAACTGCATCAAATTCTAGACCTTTACACAGATGGCAAGGTATACAATAAATACCATCAGAATATTCAAAGTTTTTAGAAACAATATTAATTATTTTTGATTCATTACTAAGCTGGTCATATATATCTTTTGATTTTTTAAGATCCTTTGAAATTATTGCTATATTTTTATACCCTTTTTTTTGTAAGTCATCTAAGAGTATTTGAATAGAGATTGTATTATCTAATTTTATATATTGTACATTTTCGCCATGTCTTATAACAGCATTTGCGGCTTCAAGATTTAAAAAATTATTAATTTTATTAGCTTCCTCCATAATTTCAATAGTAGTACGATAGCTTTTGTTAAGCTTTTTAATTTCCATATTTTGTTTGAAAACATTTTCTTTAACACTTTCCCAATCGTTTAAGCTACGATATGAATAGATTGATTGTGCCAAATCGCCATATATACTAAAACTTGCTTTAGGAAAGATTGTAGCTAATGCATAAAAAGTAAAGTCGTTATAATCTTGCGCTTCATCGATAACAATATGTCTATATTTATCATTATCTCCAAAGCCATAGATTTTATAATGGATATATAATAGTGCACTTAAATCTTCATAATACAATTTATCATCTAAACTTGAGATCAGAGTATTATCAGTGGTATAATTTTTGATTTCTTTTTTTAATAATGAATATATGACAGTGGTTTTTTTAAACATATTTTTAAAGTAGTTTTTAATAATTTGTTTATTATTTGATAATATTTTTGTTTTTATATTTTCTCTTTCTTTACGGCATTCATTAATATCTATTCCACTATCAATCTTATCATCTATAAATTTATTAAGTTTAGTAAGAATAGAATCTTTTTGTTCATCAAAATGATTTTGTAGCAAAATGGTGCATCTTTGTACAATTGCATTTAAATTATCATAATTTCTTGTTAAACATTCATCCCATAATTTTTTTATTGTTGAATAATCTATAATTGTAAAATCATTTATTTTTATAGGTTTTTTACTTTTAATTTCTTTGTAATAATTATAAAAAAAACTATCTATAATTTTTTTATATTTCAAACTTGTCTTTATTTTTGGTAGATCAGAGTGATTTCCATTTAAATAAAAATTGATAGTATTATCTTCATCCTCTAGTATTAGTTTTTCTTCAATAAAGTTTTCAGTTAGTTCAACTAGATCAAATTGTTTAACATCATTAACATCTAATTCTGGTAAAATATTAGAAATATAGTTTACAAAAAATTTATTTGGTCCAATAACCATATATTGATTATTATCTATAATATTTCTATATGTATATGCTAAATATGCAATTCTATGCAATGCCACTGTAGTTTTGCCAGAACCAGCAACACCTTGTATTATTAGATTTTTAGCAATACTGTGCCTTATAATTTCATTTTGTTCTTTTTGGATTGTGGATACGATGTTTTTTGTTCTAGTATCGGCATTATTAGATAAATATGGCTTTAACATTTCATCGTTACTAACTGTATCAACATCTGTATAATTAATTAATTTTCTATTTTGTATTTCAAATTGCCTTTTTAATAATAATTTACCAGTAATAGCATGATTGTCGACCAAATATTCAGTATTTCCTATGTTGGAATCATAATATAACGAAGAAATAGGAGCGCGCCAATCTACAACAACGATTTCATTATCATAATTAGAGACACCAACTTTTCCTATATAGCAAACATCTTTCTCTCCCTTGTTTGATTCAAAATCAATTCTGGCAAAATAGGGTCTATTAATGTTGGTTTCTAATGTTTTTATTTTGTTTTTTAAAAAATTGTATCGTTTTTGAGCCTCCTCTTTACTTGTATTCAAATTATATACATTTTTAAATTCTAATTTGGTATCAGACAAAAACTCATCATATTTTTGTAACGTTTCATTCAAATGTTGTTTTTCCACATTTATTTGTTCCATAAAACCACCTTAAACATTATAACATTTTTCTCTTTATTTTAATATTTTTTTTTAAAATGATTAAAGTTAGTATGTTTCTTTCAAAAAAATATAAAATAATTGGTCTATTACTATATTATTTTATAATAATTCTATTTAATAATAATTGATTTCCTTTGTTTTTTATGTTAGTATAACAACTAAATTAAATATTGGGTAATTGGTTATGGTATATACTTGAAAATAGGAGGGTTTATTATGATAATAGGTATAACAGGTAAAGTGGGTTCTGGTAAAACAGAGATTTCAAGATATTTAAATGGTAAATATAACTTCAGACATATAGAAGTTGATAAAATTATCGAGAAATATATTGCAGATGGAAAATTAGCAAAAATAAAACGATATTTGAGTGATGAGTTAGGCATTGAACCTGAAAAAGATATAGATATTGTTGAATCGTTTTTCGGAAGAGGTATAGAAAATCATTTAATGGATCTTAATTTTAAAAGAGAAATAGATAATATCATTTTAAATGAAGTAAAAAAATATCCAGATGAAACAGTTGTGATTGATTGGTTTTTTTTAGAAAAATCTGCGGTTTTTTCTCAGTGCGATATTCTTATAAAAAGTGAAGTAGATTATGATTTAAGGAAAAGACGATATATTGAAAGAGCTGGTAAAATTGATATGGCTAAATTTTGCCACCTTGATGATGTCCATGATGATAATTTAAGCGAAAAGTATCATTTGGTCATTGATACAGCTAAACCATGGAAAGAAAAATTGTCGCAATTTATAGATTTAAATGTTCAAAATAGAATTAAGATTTCAGTAGTTGTCCCTATATATAATGCTGAGGAATATTTAAATAAGTGTGTTACAAGTATCCAAAATCAGAGTTATCAAAATTTAGAAATAATTTTAGTAAACGATGGATCAACAGATGGTTCTTTAACAATATGCGAAGAATTAGCCAAGAAGGATAAAAGGATTAAAGTTATAAGTCAAAATAATGGTGGTTTATCTAACGCTAGAAATAAAGGTATAGATGTGGCAACAGGAGATTATATAGGATTTGTTGATGCGGATGACTATATTTGCAATACAATGTATGAGAATTTGTTAAAAAACGCATTGAATAGCGGTGCAGATATTTCCTGCGGACATGCATTTGTTCACTCTAGAGATGGTAAAATTATTAATTTATCAGATGACGAAAGACTTATTACTACACCAACCAGCAGAAAGGGAATTTTAAACGCTCATTTAAGTGGAATGATTACAACAGCAGTATGGGACAAATTATTTAAGTTGGATGCTATTAGGGGTATTAGGTTTAATGAAAGCCTGTTCAACGAAGATGCTGGGTTTATGATGGATTTATGTTTGAAATCTAATAGTTTTGTTTGTGACACTAACCAATATTATCATTATATTAAAAGAAGGGGTATGTCATTAACTGGAAGAAAGTTTGATGAAAGATTTTTTAGCACTGAAATATGGGGAGAAGATGTATATCAACAAATTTTAAACCTAGGTACTGAATATAAAAGCGAAGCGGAGAAAGTATTTTTTAATAGTCTTTCACATGTTTTAAAAACATATGCGAGAGATTATAGTACAGGGATTTTAGAAAATTATTATTGTGATGATATTCAAAGAGTAGTTAATAAAATAATCAATCTATTATTTATTTCGGACGATATTAGTCAGTTTCATGATATTGACAATGTGCTAAAAATAATAGAACTGCTATTAAAAGATAAAGTAATAGATCAAGAACAGTTTCCAAAAATAACATTACCTTGTATAGGAATTTTATGGAATTCATTACAGGGAGGTTTAATGGACGAAGCAATTGAGATGCTATCAACAAAAGCTATTATAAAAGATATTACGTTTGTTGACTTGGGGGATCAATATAGACCATTTTTGGATGAAATTTACCTTTATAATAACGAAAAAATTGGAGTAACAATTTTTAAGGCAAATGTGTTGATTGACAGATATGCCACCAATACAATAGCGATAGTGCAAATGAATATTGATATTTCAAGATTTATACACTATAGTCAGAAAAAAGGTTATATGTACAAAGAAATAGCTGAAATAAAAGATTGGATAAGAGAATATTTCATGAATAAAATTGATGAATATGCTTTTGATAACGTATTCCACCTAACAGTTGATATGGAAGAATATGAATTCACAAAACAAATTTGTGAAAAATATGTTTGGGAACCAGAACAAAAACCAAAGGTAATGGTTAAAACTCATGAACAACAATAAACTATATAATTTTCAGCAATGCTATCCTACTATTAGTGAGGTAAAAAAAATAGTAACTAATTATTTTTCGCCAAATTCAGAAGATTTTAAAGTGGGTATTCTTTATGTGGGAATGAAAAGTGTCATTTATTTGATTGAAACGAATACAGATAAAATGGTTTTAAAAGTGGCTCCTTTGCAAAACGAAACAATGTTGATATTTGAAAATAATAATATTTCTTGGGAAGCTAAGATGTTAAAGAAATTAGAACGATTAGACATCCCATCTCCTAAATTACTTTTATTTGACGATAGCAAGAAAATATATCAAACACCATATTTTTTAATGACTTATATAAAGGGACAATCTTTTGAACATGTAAAAAAAGAAATGAGTGAATCATCACGGAAAAAAATTGAGGAGGAAATCGGAAAAATATGTGCTAAAATATGTAAGATAAAAAGTGATAATTATTTTTTACCTTGCAAGCCAGAATTACAGTTTAATAGCAACTATGATTTTGTAAATAAACTTTTTGAAATATTAATTTGTGAAGCGAAAAAAAAGAATATTATAATTGATAATGTTTCCTATGACGACCTTTTAAATCTAATAAAAAAATTTAAAAATATTTTGAATGAAGTGTTGCAACCATCATTAACTAACGTAGATGCATGGGAAGGAAATTTTATAATTGATAATGATAAGGTGGTTGGTATAGTTGACTTTTCTGATTTATATTATTGTGATGAATTAATGACTTTTTATTTTCATTCTATATCACCAAATATAAGTTCAGGCTTTTTAAAAGGTTATGATAAAAAATTAACGGAAAATGAAACTATAAGGACTATTATTTATAGAATTTGGACTTTATTAAAAATGATTGTAGAAAAGGAATATAAGGTTTCCGAGAAACATTTAAATGAATATGAGTGGTTATATGTTAAGTTTTATGATGAAATTAAGAGATTATCGGATAAACAAGAAAAATTGGAAATTTAAAGGTGAGACAAATGGAAAATATTATTTTTGGAACAGGTAGTTTTGCTCGTGAAGCAGCTAAAATCCTAGAATCGCAAGGAATCTCTATTAGCGCCTTTGTGAATAATAAAGCTGAACTTCCGAGTGAAGTGTATAATCATAAACCAATTTTTCATATAGATGAAATAGACTTGGATTGTGGAGTTAATATTATTATTGCCAAAAAACCGATGTTTTTAGGGTCGGCAATCCAATACTTGAAGGAAAAAGGATATAATAATGTATTTTGGGTTAGAGAGGAGATTTTCTTTGAAAAAATAAAAACATTAGAAGACTTACATTCTTTTTTAGTAATGTTAGATTTAAATAGGAAACCAATTTTAAATTATTTAGAAACTAATATAACTGATCATTGTAATTTGAATTGTAAGGGATGTTCACATTTTTCTAATATATGCAAATCGTCTTTTATAAATGTTATTGACTTGGAGAAAGATCTCGATAAAATTAATAAGCATTTTACTTTACTTTGTTTTAGATTATTAGGTGGTGAACCATTAATTCATCCTGATATAGTAAATATATTTAATAAGACAAGAGCATCTTTGCCAGACACTGAATTAATAATAGTTACAAATGGTATTTTAATACCTCAAATTAGTCAAAAAGTGATGGACGCCATAAGGGAAAATAATATAATTGTATCCATATCATTATATGAACCAATGATGGAAAGACTATCTTTAATTATTAATCGACTTGAGGAAAACCACATAAAATATTTTATAAATGATGATTATTTTAAAGAACCTACTATTATTCATCAGTTCCATACAGCACTTTCTACCTTAAAAAATGAAGAGGGCTACGAGGCTAATAAAAAATGTGGGGGAAGATTTTGTAGATTTTTAAGAAATGGAAAAATTTCAAAATGCTATTACCCATTATTAATAGAAATATTAAATGATGAATATGGAACAAAATTTGAAATCACTGATGACGATTACATAGAATTAAATGAAATAATAGATGGATGGATAGCAATAGATGCTATGAATGGCGATATTCCATTTTGTGAATATTGTAGAGTTAATTATCAAGAATTTGAATGGTCAACTGCGAGTAAAAAAGTTGCTAGACTGAATGATTATGTGTTAAAATTGAAACGATAAGAGAGGGGAAATTTATATGAAGCAAATTAGACATTTAGGAGCATATGGCTTGATTTTAAATGAGGACAAGATAGTTTTAATAAAAAAAGCTAATGGTCCGTATAAAAATAAACTAGATTTACCAGGAGGAACTATTGAGTTTGGTGAAACACCTGAACAAACTTTAATTAGAGAATTACAAGAAGAAGTAGGGGTTGATGTTACAAAATATACGTTATTTGATGCAAATTCCGTAACAATAGAATGGGAACATAAAGGAGAACTTCAACAAATACATCATCAAGGTGTTTTTTACAAAGTAGAATCATATAATAATGAAATTAAGAATCACATGGAATTAGATGAAAATAATGATGATTCATTAGGGGCTGAATTTTATGATATTAACCAGTTAACGAGATCTAAATTATCTGAAATTGCAATAGTAGAAATAGAAAAGTTCGGTTATAAGTTAAGATAATTATAATTTGGAGGCGATAGATTGAGTTTTACATTTATATTAGCACAAATTTTAGCACTAATAGCATGCGGATTAAATGTTATCAGTATGCAATGCAAAACAAGAAAAAAGATTTTATTATTTTTCTTGTTGGCTAATGCGGTCGGAGCTACAGGATTACTATTACTAGGAGCATATGCAGGGGCACTTATTCAATTCGTGTTTGGAATACAAACGCTTATCAATTACATTTATGCTTTAAAGGGAAAACCAATCACATGGAAATTGATATGTTTTTATCTATGCTTATCTGTGATAGCATCAATAATCACATTTAAATCATTAATTGATATAATCCCTTTATGTAGTGCAATTTTACATACAATTACAATTATTCAAATGCAAGAAAAACGTATTAGATTAATTAATTTAGGTAGCTTAGTATTGTGGATACCATATTATATAATATTTATGGCCTATGCTAATTTATTTACATGTTTATGCATAATTGTTTCAAATGTGATTTCAATAATTCGTTATGATGTTAAAAATAAAAATGAATAGAACTATGCAGTTCTATTCGTACAGTTTGAACCGTTTTAAATTAACGGTTTTTCTTTTTAAGTAAATCTCTTATTTCTTCTAATAAAATAACTTCTTCAGATTTTTGTTTTTCTTCTTTTACTTCTTCTTTTTCTTTTTTGTTTTCTCTTCTAGTAATTTTGTTAATTAATTTAATGAATATAAAAATACAAAATGCGATTATTAGGAAATCAACAATATTTTGGATGAATACACCATAGCTAATACTGGCATTACCAATGCTTAAAGATAGTCCTTTAAAATCAAGACCACCTAAACAGATTCCTATTAGAGGCATTAAAACATCATTGACTAAAGAAGAAACAATTTTTCCAAAGGCACCACCAATAATAACACCAACAGCTAAATCGATAACATTACCTCTTGAAATAAATTCTTTAAATTCCTTTATCATAAATAACCTCCTTCACTTTCGTATTATATCAGCATTATTTTATATTGTAAAACGATTTTATTAATTATGGGACAATATGTAAAAATGTGTTATTTTAGCGCTCGATGTTGACGAGTGCTAAAAAAGTAGTATAATTAATATAGTTTAATGAACAGGAGGGATACTATGCAAATGGAGGATAACACCAATGTATTAGAAAAATTTGGCCGTAATATTACTGAAGATGCTAAAAATGGTAAAATTGATCCAGTAATAGGACGTGATGAAGAAATTCGTGGGATTACAAGAGTATTATCTAGAAAGACTAAAAATAATCCCGTTTTAATTGGTGAGCCAGGTGTCGGAAAAACAGCGATCGTAGAGGGCCTTGCTCTTCGTATAATTAGTGGGGATGTTCCAAACAGCTTAAAGGATAAAACCATTTGGGAATTAGATATGGCTGCTTTAATAGCAGGGGCTAAATACCGTGGTGAATTTGAAGAAAGACTTAAAAATGTTTTAAATGAAATAAAGAAAAGTGAAGGCGGAATTATCATGTTTATTGATGAGATTCACATGATAGTTGGAGCAGGTGGTATGGAAGGCGCTATGGATACTTCTAATATCTTAAAACCAATGCTTGCTCGTGGTGAAATTCATGTTATTGGTGCCACTACATTAAATGAGTATCGCAAATTTATCGAAAAAGATGGAGCTCTTGAAAGACGTTTCCAAAAAATAAAAGTAAGTGAACCAACAGTTATTGATACAATCACTATTCTAAGAGGACTTAAGGAAAGATTTGAAATCCATCATGGAGTATCAATTACAGATAAAGCAATAGTCGCTGCTGCTAATCTGTCAGATAGATATATTACTGATAGATATCTTCCTGATAAAGCCATTGATCTTATTGATGAAGCATGTGCTACTATTAGAGTTCAAATGGACTCTGTACCTACAAACTTAGATGCTTTAACAAGAAAAATAATGCAATTAGAAATTGAAAGGGCAGCTATAAAAAAAGAAAAAGATGAACTTTCAAAACAACGTTTAAAAGAAATAGATGAAAAATTAAATGATTTAAAATCAGAGGAAAAAGAACTTAAAAATAAATGGGAAGAAGAAAAATCTTTAAATAAAGAATTAAAAGATAAGAAGGAAGCCTTAGAAAAAGCAAAATTTAATTTAGCGCAAGCTGAAAACAATTATGATTTAGAAGCAGCAGCTAGATTAAGACATGGCGAAATTCCAAGATTAGAAAAAGAGTTACAAGAATTTAAACAAAGTGAAAATAGACTTCTTAGTGACACAGTAACTGATGAGTCGATCGCAGAAATTATTTCAAGATGGACAAATATTCCAACAACAAGATTAGTAAGTGGTGAAAAAGACAAATTAATGAATCTAGAAAGCAATTTAGCTAAAAGAGTTAAAGGTCAAGAAAATGCTTTAAAATTAATTAGTGAAGCTATCATTCGTGCTAGAAGCGGAATAAAAGATCCTAATAAACCAATTGGTTCATTTATATTTTTAGGACCTACTGGTGTAGGTAAAACCGAAGTAGCTCGCAGTCTTGCTTATGAATTATTTGATGATGAAAGACATATGGTTCGTATTGATATGAGCGAATATATGGAAAAATTTAGCGTATCTAGATTAATTGGATCGCCTCCAGGATATGTTGGATATGAAGAAGGTGGACAGTTAACTGAAGCTGTAAGACGTAATCCATATAGTATAGTATTATTTGATGAAATAGAAAAAGCACATCCAGAAGTTTTAAATCTACTTCTTCAAATATTAGATGATGGCCGTATTACAGATTCAAATGGACGTACAGTTGATTTTAAAAATACAATTATTATTATGACGTCAAATATTGGTAGTCAGTATGTTTTAGATGGTCAAGATGATAAAGTATTGGATGAATTAAAAATTTATTTTAAACCAGAATTTATTAATCGTATTGATGAAATAATTATTTTTAATGAACTTTCTAAAGACGTTTTATATAATGTATTAGATAAGATTATTAGGGAAATAGAAAAACGACTTGAAATTCAGCACTTAAAATTAAAATTAACAGAAGAAGCTAAAGATTATTTGATTGAAAGAGGATATGATGTGGCTTATGGAGCTCGCCCTTTAAAAAGATTAGTAACAAGTTCAATTGAAACTTTACTTGCTAAAAAAATAATTGCTGGTGAAGTAAAGTTTGGTGATGTGGTTACAGTTGATGTTAAAGAGGGAGAAATAGTTTTAAAATAAAATACTCATTTTTGAGTATTTTTTAATATGAAGATTTTATTTTAGTATCTATGCGCAAATTTTTACTAATAACTAACTATTTTTCTTCTTATTATTTATGAAAAAATATGGTTATGATATAATATATTAAATAAATGAAAGTAGAGGTGTTTTGCTATGGAAAAATTGGCAATTATTTCTGATATACATGGTAACTTAGAAGCATTAAAAGCTGTATTATATGATATTAAAGAAAGAGGTATAGATAAAGTCATTTGTCTTGGTGACATAATTGCAAAAGGGACGAATCAACATCAGTGTATAGAATTAATTAAAAATAATTGTAATGTTGTTTTACAGGGAAATTGTGATGAGTATTTTACAAGAGATATAGATTTATCAAATAAAAGTAAGCAGGATATTAAAAGGATAACATGGAATAAAAACAAATTAACGAAAGAAGATGTTGAATATTTAAGGGGTTTACCTTATTGTTTTGAATTCTATATGAGTGGAAGATTAGTTAGACTTTTTCATTCTACGCCTGAAAAAATAGATGGTTATGTTGGAAATATTGATAAAATAGATAGACTATATGAATTGTTTTTACCTAGTAATAACACTAAGACAAACAACGTGGCTGATATTGTTATATATGGACATATTCATACACAATTTATACAAAAAATTTATAATAGAACTATAATTAATACTGGATCAGTAGGAAACTCAATAGATGTTTTTAGAAATGATAAGAAAGATGGTAATGTTAGAAATACTACAGTTGCAAATTATTTAATTATTTGTGGAAATTATAACTCGCAAAATATTAATGAAAAAATATCATATGAATTAGTAAGTATTCCATATGATATTGAAAAAGAATTAGCATCTAATATAGATAATATTGAAATGTCTTCATATAAGGAAGAAATAATGAATGGAAAATATAGGGATATGGAGAGAATTTATCAAAGCTTTGAAATCAGAGGCATAGATAAAAACGATATTTAATAAAAAGGATTTACCCTTATTATCGCCAGTAAAACTATACTAAAATACTATGAATTTGCATAGTATTTTTTTGATAAAAAAGGAAATCTTAAACTTTTCTCGTATCATATTAGTAGAGATGAAAAATGAATTATACAAAGAATTAATAAAAGACTTAAAAAAAGATTATAATAGTGGTTATAAAATAAACTACTTAAAAAGAAAATATAACAAAATTTATAAAAAACAGAAAGGAATTAATAAATTATTAAATTATAAATTTATAAAGGTTTATAAAAATATAGAAAAGATTAGTTGTTTTTATAATGAAATAATAGTAAATGATAATATAAATAAATATGATTATTTGTTTAATGTATCTGGTTATGCACTTGATCATAATCAAAAAGTAGCAATTATTAAAGATCCCAATAATTTACTTATAGTTGCTGGAGCAGGAAGTGGTAAGACACTTACTATTATTGGTAAAATCATTTATTTGCTTCATAAAAAAATAAAACCATCTGAAATTTTATGTCTTTCATTTACTAATATGGCAGCTCAAAGTTTAAAAAATAAATTAAAGGAAAACAATATTGAAATGGATGTTTTAACATTTCATAAGTTAGGAATAAATATTTTAAAAAGCCATGGTTATAAAGTTTCTATAAATACATGTTTATTAGAAAATATAATAGAGAAAAACTTGATATATAGTGAAATGAAAAAGTTTTTGAAAACAAACTTTATTACTGTGGATAAGTATGGCGATGAAATTACTAATGATAATATTCTAACTAAAGAAATGTTTATTTATACAGAAGAGTATAAGAGTTATTATAATTTATTTTTAAGTTTCATTAATTTGTTTAAAAGTAATAATTTTAACATTAAAGCATTTAATACTTTTATTAAAAAAGCACCTTATAAAAATAGATTAATATTAATTTATATTAGAAAAATCTATAAAGAATATGAAGATAATCTAAATTTTAATAATGAAATAGACTTTAATGATATGGTTAATAAGGCTATTTATTTAGTTAATTCAAAAGGTATTAAAAATTATAAATATATTATTATTGATGAATTTCAGGATACTTCTTTAAGCAAAATTAATTTGATTAAAGCTATTCAGAAAAAGACTAAAGCAAAAATAGTTGCAGTAGGTGATGATTGGCAATCTATTTATAGATTTTCAGGATGCGATATTAATAATTTTTTAAAGTTTAAAAATTATTTTTCTTATTCTGAAGAGGTAATTATAAAAAATACTTATAGAAATTCAAAAGAGCTTTTAAAAATAAGTTCTAGCTTTATTATGAAAAATAAAAATCAAATAAGAAAAAAACTAAATTCTTTTAAAGTAAATAAAAAACCAGTAAAAATATATTATTATGAAAATGATTATGAAAATAAACTATTTGAAGTAGTAAATAAAATTAAAGGAGAAAAGCTTGTTTTAGGACGAAATAATAAAGATATTAGAAAATCAATGTCTATTTTGAAAGGCAGAAAAGATATTAAAATTATGACAGTTCATAAATCAAAAGGTTTAGAAGCAGATAATGTTATTTTAGTAGGTCTTGATGATTCAATTTTGGGTTTTCCAAATAAGATTATACAAAATAATATTTTAAAATATGTTTTGAGTGATAAGGACAATTATCCATATGAAGAAGAAAGGCGTTTATTTTATGTGGCGCTTACTAGAACTAAAAATGATGTTTACTTATTAGTAAACAAAAATAATCCATCAATTTTTGTAAAGGAACTTTTAAAAGATTACTCAAATTATATTAAAATTGATTAAATGTGTCAGGTAAAAGACAAGTGATTTTTATACTTGTTTTTTTGTTATCTATCATAAATATTACCTTATTTTTATAAATTGTGGGAAAATATGGTTGAAAAATTTAATGAAAATGGTTGACATTTAATGACAAAAAGCATATACTACACCTGTATACCGAATTAGTGAAACAGTATACTTGGGGGTGCATTTATGACAGAAAAGAAGATTAAAGTAATAAACGCAGCGCGTGAACTTTTTAGTAGATATGGTTATAAAAAGGTTAGTATGGATGCGATTGCAAAAAAATCTTTAGTGACTAAAAAAACAATTTACACTTATTTTAAAGATAAAGATGAATTATTAAAATATTTTGTTTATGAAGAGTTAGATAATATGAAAAAGGCTGTGGAAAAAATTGAAAAAAAGCAAATTCCTTTTTCTGAGAGAATTCACGAAATGATATATACCTTGCTTGATTATAAACAAAATAACAGATTTTTAGTTACTCTGGCATGTGAGGCTGAAGATATTCCATCACCATCAGTAAAAAAATGTACAGATATTATAAATAAAAGCATTCGAAATGCAATTAAGGATAAGATTGAAAAGGCTGCTGAAAGTGGTGAATTAAAAACATGTAATATTGAACTTATGTCATTTATTATTTATAAGATTTATGTTGCTGCGCTATTTGAATGGGATGATTTAGAAAAGCCGATTGATAAAGATGAATTAGCTGATGCGCTTACCACTATTTTAAATAATTGGATAGCTTAGTTAGGAGGAAATGTATGTTAAAAATGAAAAGAGACAGCTGGCAAATGAAACTACTTGTTATACTTGGAATAATTATTTTGCCATTAATTTATAGTTTATTTTATCTAAAGGCATTTTGGGATCCATACCATGAACTAAATAGGGTTCCAGTTGCTTTAGTTAACTTAGACAAATGTGAAAAAGATTGTAAGGGTGATGAGCTTGTAGACACTCTTAAGAAAAAAGATATTTTTGATTTTAAAGAGGTGTCTAAAAAAGATGCGGATGCAGGTCTTATTGATAAGAATTATTATGCGATTTTGGAAATTCCTGAAGATTTTACAAGTACATTAGAAAATGCAGAAAATTCTGATAGAGAGCCTGCTACTATTGTCTTTAAACCAAATAGTAAGTCTAGTTATTTAGCTACAGAAATTATAACTTCTGCAGTTAAACAAATAGAATCACAATTACAGTCAAATGTAAACAAAGAAATCGTTTTAAAATTGACTGATAATTTACAAAGTGTACCAAAACAAACAATGCAAATAGGAGATGCTTTAGGCACTATTCATGAAGGGACAAATAAGCTTTATAATGGGGCTTTTGAACTTAATCAAGGAATGAATAAATTAAACACTAATTATAGGTTATTTAATAATGGTGTTGAGAAATTAAGTATAGGTGCGAATACATTATATAATTCTTATGCTGATTTAAATAATGGAATTGTAACAGCATCAAATGGTGCAAATGTTTTAAAAGAAAAAACTGATAACCTTGATACATTAATAGGAAAAGTAAATGAGCTTAAAAAGGGTAGTGATACTTATACTGCAGGTCTTAAAGAATATCAGACAAAAACAAATGAAATGATTAGTAATACAACTAAGGCTTATGAAGCATTAAAAGCATATTGTAATGGCAATGTTGAATGTCAAACAAATCCATATTTAAAAGGGGCTTATGAAGTTGCGCTTGGTTATACAACTGCTGATGCTAGTGGATATAATGGTATGCAACAACTACAAGGCGGTTTAAATAATTTAGTTAACAGTAATGCTGTTATTAATGGTGGAATTAATTTAATGAATTCTAGTGCTGGAAGTTTAGGCGAATTAAAAGGTGGTATTGATCAGTTAGCAAATGGTCTTTCTACATTGAAAACAGGTTCAAGTAAAGTGTATTCTGGTATAGACGAAATTAAAAATGGTCTTTCTAGTTTAAATACAAATTCAGATTTAATTAATTCAGGAATTAATACAGCAAGTAATGGAACTAAAACTTTAACAAATGGAACTAATACATTAAATAATGGTGTTGGCGAGGCGCAAACAAAAATTGATGATAAGGTTTCTGAAGTTTCTAAACAAACTGATCAGTTAACAGGATTAGATAATTATGCTGAAGATCCAATTAAAATAGAAGAAGATAATTATGGTAATGTTCATGATTATGGAACTTTCTTTGCTCCATATTTTATGTCGTTATCGTTATGGGTTGGTGGAATTTTAGTATTAATGGGATTATATTATGATCCAGATCAAAGGTTTAAAGTGCTTGGCAGAAATTCTGAGAATCGTGGTAAACGTTTATTGTATTACAATATAATAAGTATAGTTCAAGCTGTTATTTTAGCATTTTTATTGAAGTTATTATTAGGGTTTGAAGTTACAAATATATTATTATATTATGGCTCTTGCATTTTAATTTCAGGTGCATTTTTAGCGGCGGTTATGTTCTTATTCTTTACATTTAAAGATATTGGTAAGTTTTTAGCAATCGTTTTATTAGTAACTCAACTTGCTGCTTGTAATGGTACTTTTCCAATTCAAACAGAACCAGGAATATATCAAGCAATATTCCCATATATGCCAATGACTTATTCGGTTGAATTATTAAGGGAATCACTTGTAAGTATTAATAGTAGCTTACTTATTAAAGATGTTACTTATTTAATCGCAATATTTGTAGGCTTTAATGCCTTAACATTTATTGTCAGTATTATAAAAAGTAAAAGAGAAAAAAGAAAACAAGGTTTTAATACTAAAAATAAAATAGCTAAGTAATAGTATATTTAAAAGGTAATACTTTAGAAAATTAACATATTGAAAAATATGTTTTTTTCTTATTATTTATGATATAATTGTTATAAACAAAAGAGGTGATTAATATGAAAAGCAATAAGACTTTAGCAGTAAAACTTATTAAAGATAAGCTTGAGGGAAAAAGTTTTCTTTCATATAATGAAATAGCTGAAATAGCTGGTTATCATCCTAAGTACATATTAAAGTTAAAAAAAGAGTTGACAGAGGGTACTATTAAAATGGTTCATGGAAACAAAAATAGGAAACCTTCTAATATTATGAGTGAAGAGGAACAGGAAAAGATAATTGCTTTATATAAAAAGAGTAATGTTAGTATTCGTAAATTTTGTAACTTTTATAATAGAAGAAGTTATTCATGTATTTATAATCTTCTTAAGAAAAATGGTTTGGTTTAAGGAGGTATTATGAAATATAATGATTTAGCGCAAGATTTTAACAGTACTTATAGAATTGGTTTTTATAAAGTCCCTGATGAAATTAAAAATGAAATTAAAATACTAATGGGAGAAATGTTTTATTCTTATTATGAAGAAAGTGAATTAGTAAATGATAGCTTATTAGATTCACCTGATCTAATTATTGTTGGAAAAAAAGGATCAAATTTGTTAGAGATTGATGATCATTATTTATTTACCGCTTTGGATATTTGGCCAGATTCGCTTAATAATATATGGAATAATAATCAAATTTCTTATGAGAAAATTGAAAATGCGGCAATACAAGGAAATATTATGAAAATGAGATGTTTAATTGCTGCTTGCGGTAATAATATAGATAAAATACTAGATTTAGTAGAGAAAAAAGATCCTCATACTTTTGAACATTTAAATAATGTTTCTAGATATGCAGAAATGCTTGGTAATGAAATGGGATTAGATGAGGGAACTATTTATCGTTTAGTTATTGGTGGAAAACTTTATGATATTGGAAAGCTTTGTTTTCCAGATTCAGTACTATTTAACACTAGTTATCCTATGCCTAAAGAAAAAATTGGAATTATGGAAAGACATGTGGCAATGTCACTTGAATTGATTCCAGAAGAATATTTGTTTTTAATTAAAAATATGGTTTTAGAACATCATGAAAGATTAGATGGTTCTGGTTATCCTAAAAGAATTTGTGGAGATGAAATTTCTTTAGAAGCACAAATTTTAGCAGTTTTAGATACTTATGATGCCCTAACTACTAAATGCAGTTATCAGGACATTCATGATTTTGATGAAGCATTTGCAATTTTATATAAATTATCTGATGGAGATAATCCAAAGTTAAATAGACAAATTATTGATTCTTTAAAAAATATGATAAAACGTGAATATGCATATAGACCTTAAATAGGTCTTTTTTTGTCGATGAGTATTTTGTATAGTTATGATTTTCTCTTAATAAGTTTTTATAGGAGGAATGCTCATGACAGGATTAACAGAAAAAGAGGTAGCAGAAAGCAGAAGAAAACATGGAACTAATATAATTGATTTTTCCACACAAAATAGTTTTTTTAAAAAATTAATTTCTACATTAGGCGATCCAATAATTAAAATTTTAATTATTGCTTTGGCAATCAAAACAATATTTTTGTTTAGTGACTTTGATTGGTATGAAACTGTAGGAATAGTGGTTGCTATATTTATAGCGTCATTTGTATCTACTATTTCAGAGTATGGTAGTGAAAAGGCGTTTGAAAAATTACAAGAGGAGTCTAGTAAAATAAATGCTAAGGTAAAAAGGAATGGAAATCTTTCTACTGTTAAAATTGATGATATTGTCGTTGGAGATATTGTTATTTTAGAAACAGGTGATGAAATACCTGCCGATGGTATTATTTTGGAAGGGACACTTCAAGTTAATGAGTCTTCTTTAAATGGTGAGATGAAAGAAATACTAAAAGAGGTTAATTCTAAAGTTTATCGTAGTTCAGTTGTTTATTCTGGTAGAGCGTATATGCTTGTTAAAGAGGTTGGTAAAAAAACTTATTATGGCCGTTTAGCCGAAGAAGTTAGTGAAAAAACTCAAGATAGTCCTTTGAAGCTTAGATTAACTCATCTTGCAGGTCAAATTAGTAAACTAGGTTATATAGGTGCAGTATTAGTAAGTGTATCTTATTTGTTTTCTGTTTTAATTTTAAATAATAATTTTAATTTTAGTAAAATTATTGAAGATATTAGTAATTTTCCTTTAATGTTTGGTTATATATTACATGCACTTACTTTAAGTGTAACAATTATTGTAGTTGCAGTACCAGAGGGTCTTCCAATGATGATTACTTTAGTATTATCATCTAATATGAAAAGGATGCTTAAGAGTAATGTTTTAGTTCGTAAAATGACTGGTATTGAAACTTCTGGAAATATCAATATTTTATTTACTGATAAGACTGGTACTATAACAAATGGTAAATTAGAAGTAACAAATGTTATTGATAGTAATTTAAATAATTATACTAGTAAATTGGAAATTCACAATAAAAAGTTTTTAGAGCTTTTAAATTTATCTTTAGTTTGTAATAATTCTAGTGGTTTTGATGCTGAATTAAATATTGTAGGGGGTAATATTACTGATAGGGCTCTTCTTTCTTTTATAGGCCCTACTAGGATTGATTATAAAAAAATTAGTTCAGAAGAATTTAGTAGTAAAACTAAAATGGCTAAAACTAGTATTAATTATCAAGGTAAGAAAATGACTTTAGTAAAAGGTGCGCCTGAGGTTATTTTAGATAAATGTACTCATTATTATGATGAATTTGGACGAAGGGCTGGTTTTTTTCATAGGGACAAAATAGATAAGGTTATTAAAGAGGGGGCAATGGCTGGAAAAAGGGTTTTAGCTTTAGCTACTTCTGATTATGATAGGTATACTTTTATAGGTCTTTTATTTATAAAAGATGAAGTTAGAAAAGAGGCTATAGAGGGACTTAAACTAATAAAAAATGCTCATATAAATGTAGTTATGATTACTGGCGATAACTTAGATACTGCTTCAGCAATTGGAAAAGAAGTTGGATTATTAAATGATCCTAATGATGTGATTTTAACAAGTAAAGAGCTGAATTCTAAGACTGATGATCAAATAAAAGAGTTATTACCAAGGCTTAAAATAGTGGCTCGTGCTTTACCTCAAGATAAAAGTCGTCTTGTTAAGTTATCACAAGAATTAGATTTAGTTGTTGGAATGACTGGTGATGGGGTTAATGATGCAGCGGCTCTTAAAAAAGCTGATGTAGGGTTTGCAATGGGAAGTGGAACTGAGGTTGCTAAAGAGGCTAGTGATATTGTTATATTAGATGACAATTTACTTTCAATTTCTAATGCTGTTTTATATGGAAGGACAATTTTTAAAAGCATTAGGAAATTTATAATTTTTCAGCTTACTGTAAATATTTGTGCGGTAGGATTATCAATTATAGGTCCTTTTATTGGTGTTGATACGCCTGTTACAGTAGTACAAATGCTGTGGATAAATATGGTTATGGATACTCTGGCTGCAATCGCATTTTCTTTTGAACCTGCTTTAAAAGAATATATGGAAGAGATGCCTAAAAATAAGAAAGAACCGATTATCAACAAATATATGAAAGATGAAATTTTATTTACGGGAATTTTCTCGGCTTTATTATGTATTTTCTTTCTGAAATTTCCACTTTTCCACAGTATATTTAGGAGTGGAGATCACGACAAATATTTAATGACAGCATTTTTTGGATTATTTATTTTTATAAGTATTTTTAATTGTTTTAATGCAAGAACGCATAGATTAAATTTACTTTCTCATTTAAGAAAAAATCCTGTGTTTTTAAGCGTCATTATTTTAATTGTAATTGTTCAAGTTTATCTTATTTATTATGGTGGAAATTTGTTTAGAACTTATGGTCTTAGTATCTTTGAATTTGAGGTAATGATTTTGCTTGCATTTACAGTAGTTCCGATTGATTTTTCAAGAAAAATCTGGCTTAGAAAGAAAGGGATTATAGGTGGTGTTTAACCTTAATATGTGTTATAATACGTATATTAAGGAGGGGTGAAAATGACCTTAAATAAAAAGACACTAATATCAATGGTTTTAGCTGGATCTTTAGTGGTAACTATGTGTGGTTGTGCTAAAGAAGAAGTAAAAGTTGAAACTGGTAACATCGATAAAGGTGTGGCTATGGCTATTAATGAAGAAATAACTGAGATTGATACGATAAAATCAGAAATAACAGATGCTTCAGTTAAAGATAAATCAAATATAACACAAGAAGAAATTGATCAGGTTGCTATAGATTATTTTAACGATTTGGGAAAAGAAGCTAAAGGTTTATGGGATGATATTAAACAAAATGGTGTGGAATCAGCTCATGAACTTGAAGAAAAAGCAAAGGAAATTGCTGTTAAAGTTTGGGATTTTAAAAACAATAAGTTTTCTATTCATGGGATTTATTATAGCGACTTAAGTGAAAATGGTAAAAAGGTTATTGATGGCATTTTCGGTGGCCTTAATGATACATTACAAATGATTGCACCAAATTTAAAAGAAGATTTAACAAATTTGTTTGGAGAAGAAGTAGTGAAAGACGCAATTAATGCGAAAAATAATATTAAAGATTTGGGCAGTGATTTATTAGATAGAGCTGAAGAGGGGATAGACAAGAAAATCGAAAGCTTTAGAAAATAGGGAATGTCCCTATTTTTTTGATTTACTATATTTCCAAAATATGGTAAAATTAGTATTGTTTGCAAATAGCGAATTTAAAGAATGGTAGGGGGAGTAAAAGTGGTAAATTTTATAATATGCGATGATAATCGAAAAGATAGGGAAAAAGTAGAAAAAATAGTAGATAAATTTATGATGAAAAATCAGTTGCATTATGAAAAACATTTATTTGATGACTATGATGATACTTTTTTAAAATTAGTTAAAAAGAAAATTGCTTTTAAGGTTTATATTTTGGATATTGAAGCTCCAAGTATGTCGGGTATAGATGTAGCGCGAATTATTAGAAACAGAGATGTTAATAGTGTATTAATTTTTCTTACTGGTCATAACGAATTAGCTGAAACGGTTATTAGAAATGACTTTTTATTTTTGTCATTTATTAATAAGTTCGACAACTGTGAAGAAAGACTTATTAACGCATTAGGAGAGTGTCTTAAAATTCTTGGAGTAAGAAAAAATTTAAGGTTTAAAGATAATGGTATCTTGTATACAATAGCGTTTGATGATATTCTGTATATTACAAGAGATAGCGTTGATCGCAAATGTATTATAAAGACAGACTATTCAGAATTTAGGGTAAAGTATACATTCTTGATATAGAGGCACCATCTAGATCCGGAATTGATATTGCTAGAATAATAAGAAAACGTGATGATGATAGTATTATTATTTTTTTAACAGGGCATGAGGAACTTGGACAAGTTGTTTTAAAGAGGCATCTTCAATATTTAGCTTTTATAAATAAGTTTGATAATTGCATGAAAGATTTAGAACATGCTTTGCAACTTGCAATTAAAAAAATAGAGAAAAAACAAACTATTAGATTTCAAGAAAATGGAAGTACTATAAAGCTAAATAGCGATGATATTTTATTTGTTACTAAAAATGGGGATAGAAAAACAGTTATAAAAACTGATTGTAATGAATTTAAAACGGGAATGTCTCTAGCAAAGGTAACAAAACTATTGCCAAAAGAGTTTGTAAAAACGCATAAATCGTGCATTGTTAATACAGAAAGAATAATTGAATATAACAAGAATAAAAGAATTATAAAATTTGATAATGGACAAACGATAGATTTAGTATCTACTCGTTTTAAAGGGGAGTTGATTTAGATGGAATTTGTAGGGAATGCGCTTGTTGGACTATTTCTTTATTGGTTTTATATTATTTGTTGGCATAATTTAATTAATAAAAAGATAGATTTTAAAAATTATAAGATTTATTTATTTAGTTTTATATTTATAATTATAGGTTGTTTAGTTGGGATAATATTTCCACCCTTTGTTAAAATGATTTTAATGGTATTTATATTATTTTTTATTTCATATAATTTAGTTTTTCATAGAATAAAGGAAGCTCTATGCTCTGTTTTAGTAGTACAGCTGATTGTTATGGTAAGTGAGGCTCTTTTTGTTTTGTTATTATCATTATTTCAAATCGATGGGGTTTTCTTAACCAAAAGTATTATTGGAAAAACTATCCTTAATTTAGGTATAACTTTATTGGCTTTTTCTACTATGAAATTTAGAATACCAAATAAATTATATATATTGTTAATTAAATCTTGTGATGGCTTAAAAGGTAATAAAGTATTTAAATATACATTATTTATGATTATTGTAGCAAGTTTTTTTACCACAATTAGTTACACAAAATTATCGAAAGAATATATTTTAATTATTAATACATCATTTGTAATACTTTATATAATCATTATGATTTGTTTATCAAAATCGCAAAATAAGTATGAAAAAATATCTAACAAATATAGTTCTAGTATAAAAAGTTTAAATGAGTATGAGAATATGATTGAGAAGTATAAAATCTCAAATCATGAATCTAAAGCAGAATTAAATAGGATTTTACAAATGGTTTCAAATAATGATCCAGATACAATTAAACATATTGAAGCAGTATTAAATACAAGAATAAAAGAAAATGATAAAATAATGAAAATGACTTCCAAAATTCCTTCTGGTGGACTTCGCGCAACAATATATTCAAAAATGTGTATAATGGAAGATAAAGAGATTAATAATCAATTATTAATATCAAAAGATGTAAAAGTATCAGCATTATTATCATTGAATGAAAATGTAGTCTTAAATATCTGTAAAGTGTTAGGTGTTTTTTTAGACAATGCAATAGAAGCAGTAGAAAATTTAGAAAAAAAAGATATTTTAATAGAAATTTATAAAGATAGTGGAAATTTATTAATTAGTATAACGAATAACTTTAAAGGGAGTATTGATTTTAAATTGATGGATAAACCAGGATATACAACCAAGGGGCGTGGACATGGTTATGGATTAACCTTAGTACACGACGTTATATCATCTGACCCTTATCTTTCAACAAAACGAACTATAAATAATGATATGATTACTAATACTTTGATTGTTAGAACAAAGTAGAAAGGATAGATAAAAATTATGAGCTTTTATACAATTTTAATTGGTGGATTATTTCTTTATATTTACAATATTTATGGTTGGCACAAATTGGTAAACAAGAGAATTGATATTAAAAATTATAAGAATTATATTGCTATGATAGTATTCGTAGGGGTGGGTGCTATTATTAATTTTTATATACATAGCTCTATAAAAATGTTTTTAGTAACTATATTATTGTTTATTGTAGCAGATATATTAGTTTTTCATAATAAAAGAAAAGCAATAGTAGCTACAATTTTATTACAGTTAATTACGATGCTTGTTGAGATTGGTATAACTTTGATATTAAATATGTTTTTTTCTGTAGAAGATGCTGTAAGTTTCATGAAAAACGATTTAAATTATTTGTTGGTAAGTTTTGGCATTTCACTTGTAAGTATATTTTTAATTAGTATACATAAAGTTAGAACAATTTATGGTAAAATCATTAAGTTGACTATAAAAATAAAAGATAATAATTTGATTAAATATTCATTAGTAATGTTGTTATTTGCAACTATTTTTACTTCAACAATTTATATTAAAGCTAATTTTCAAATAGTTGCAGCAATTAACACAACTGCTATAGTATTTTTTTGTTGGTTAGCTATAAAAATGTCTAATTCAGAGGCTAAATATGATGAAACTGCTGAAAACTATAAAACGAGTAAGGCGTTATTGGAGTGTACAGAAAAAGAAATGGATGAATATATGTCTAATAATCATGAAATAAAAAAAGAACTTCAAATTATTGAACAAATGGTATTAGATAAAGACCCCTCAGTGATAGAATATGTACAAGCTCTTAAAGATCGTAATAAAAAAATAAATATTGAGGATAATGTCCAAAAACAGATAGAAAAAATACCTTTAAAGTTATTAAGATACTTGGTTAAAGATAGAATTACAGAAAGTAAAGAATTAAATGTTAAATTTAACATTGATATATCTAACAGATTAAAAAAATCTAAATTTTTAAAACTAGGTAAGCAAGACGAGTTAGATATTTGTGACATTGTAAGTGTATTTCTTGGAAATTCAATTGCAGCACTTGAAAAATTAAATAAAAAAGAAGTGTCGCTTGAAATATATCCAGAAGTTAATTCTGTTTATATTTGTGTTTCTAATAATTATGAAGGATACATTTCAATTGAAGAAATTTCAAATCCAGGGTATACTACAAAAGGTAAAGGTCATGGGTATGGGTTAACGCTTGTAAAAAAAATAATAAAAAGAAATACAAAGTTAGAAAATGAAACAGAAATAAGCAAAGATGTATTTAAACAAATATTAAAAATAAAAGTGTAGAATTTTCTACACTTTTAATTATCTTATTTTAACAAACTTTTTGGACATTCAGGTTCATCAAGATACCAAGTAAAGCAAGCTTGACTTCCAAACTGAGCTGCCCACCCTCCTACTTTAACAAAAGCGGATGCAACAATTGCGAACATAAATACAGCCTCCTTTCACAATTTATGTCTAAACGATGCGCATTCGTCTAAACGCTAGTTAAATAGTTATTTATATAGTTTTTATAGTTGTCATATGGCAAATGAAATAATTCATATGCAAATGGTGAAATTATAAAACTCTGTATTAAAATTACTGCAATAAGTGAGTTTGAAATGAAATAGTTATTTATAAGTAATGCGATTACAACCATTGTAATGGCGATTACTGTAGAAATAATTTTAAATGCCATTCTTCTTTGCTTGTTTATTATTGGTCTTTTTTCAGTGTCAGCAGGACTATTTTTATAAATAAAAAATATTCCAATTGTGCCAAATATAAATAATACTATTTTGGGAATAATTATATATTTACATAAATATGGCATACTAATGAATATTATTGCAGAGCTTAATAAGCAAATCCAACTTTTGGTTGCGTGCAATCCAAATGATGGAGTTCGAATAATATTATATAGAATTGTGAAAATTAGACTTTCTATAAATATATCTAATAGAAATGCTATAATTGATATTACAATTAACTTAGTTACTGTTAGGTAAATTGAAAGTAATCCATATTCAATTTCAGCTATTTTTTCTTCAGAATATTCTGGATAGTATTTTCTTACAAGACCTAGTGAATTATTAATAAATAATTTTTTCATATATCTTACGCCCCTTATTACGAGATTAATTCTAACATTTTGTAAATTTTTATTGTTGAACTTTGCTCGATTGACCCTAAAATTTGCGTGAAAGACAATTTTTGACAAAAATATTTTCAAAAAATCGTCGTTTAGTCATCCAGAACCATTATTTAGACCAGATTCATTTATTTGCAAAATTTAGTGATAGAATTAATAACGTATCCGACACATACGTTGCTAGCAAAATATGTCGATATATGTAGTCAATTATATTAGCATAAGGAGGTATGTATGCTTGACATTAAAGGAATAGAGAGGAGCGTGGATAAAATGCGCGGAAAGGTAAAATGGTTCAATAATGACAAAGGTTTTGGATTTATTGAATATAAAGACCATGAAGATATATTCGTACACTATTCAGCAATTCTAACTGAAGGTTATAAAACTTTAGTTGAAGGACAATATGTAGAATTTGAACTTGTGAGAACAGATAAAGGATTACAAGCTAAAAATGTTATTGAAATAAAAACTACCCTTGTGTAGTTTTTTTCACATAATATTACATAATTTTTTAATAAGATTTGTGATATAATGAATATAGGAGGGATAATATGAAATGTGAAATACATGGAAGAAAATTTGAAGTTACTGATAGCATATCAAGTTATGTTGAAAGTAAGCTTAAAAAGATTGAAAAATATTTCAATAATCCAGAGGAGTTAAATGCTAAGGTGGTTATTAGACAAAGCGGTGTTAATTATGTTGTTGAAGTAACTATTCCAGCAACAAAACTTTTATTAAGAGCCGAAGATAGTAACAAGGATGTATATGCATCAATCGATTTAGTTGTTGATAAAATAGAAAGACAAATTCGTAAAAATAAAACACGTATTAATAGAAAAAATGCTAAAGAAAAAGTTATAGAGTTTATAACAGAGTTTGAACAAAAAGAAGAAGAAAATGATAAATCTGAAATTGTAAAAAGAAAAAGCATTGAATTAAAACCAATGAATGAGGAAGAAGCAATTTTACAAATGAATTTAATTGATCATGAATTTTTCGTATTTAAGAACTCAGAAAATGGAGAAGTAGAAGTCGTATATAAAAGAAAAGACGGTAATTATGGTTTAATTAGTTCAAAATAAAGACTTTTTAGTCTTTTTTTGCTACAATATTTGTTGGGAGTGATATTATGGAGAGAAAATATCCTACAGATGAATTATTAATTACAAGACCATGGGTAGTTGTTAGTGATGAGTCTGCTACTAAAAAGCTAACACCAATTGATATGTTAGAATTGCGTCAAAGTTTAATTCCTTTAGGACAGACACCAAGGGGAATGTCAAAAAAAATGATAGAGCGTGCAAAGCAGTCTGAAAAATGTATACATACAGTAGTTTTAAGACAAAAAAAGTTATTTACTATGGTTGTTCCAGCATCTTCGTTAGGTTTTGTAGATGTATTAACTGGTAAGAAGTATTTTGATTTGAGTTTTGTTCATAATTGTCCAGGTGATACAGTAGTTTTAGATGATGAAAAATCAGGTGTAGATAAATCCCTTGTACCTTTAATAGAATTGATTGGTAGTAATAATGCGGATGTAATTGCATATCTATTAGCAACAAAACCAGAACTTAGTTTAGAGGAAATGATTAGGTATTTAAAAATTTATAACAAAAAGAACGAAGAGATAAGGCCAAAAACTTTAACATTAACAAATGAATTGATAAATCCATATAATTTGTATGGAAAAACAAGGATTTGTAAAATAACAAGAGAAATAAAATAAGTATTTTTTAAATTCTTTTTAATATAGTACTTTTTAGGAGTTGATATTATGGAAAAACGCTATGAAGTAGATAAATTATTTGTTGCAAAACCTTGGGTTGTTGATAGAGATTTTTCTATAGATAGTACAGTTATGGATAAGATGGTAGTAGAATCTACTAGACTTAAGCAATTACTTACTACAAGTGAAATTAATGAAAAATTCCCTAATGCTGATACTATTTCACTTCATACAGTAGTTTTATCACAATTACCTAATTCTATTGTGGTAACTCCAACTTTATATGGATATGAAGATGTTTTAGATGGAACAATATACAATCAGTATGTTAGTTTATCACATTGTGCTGAAGGAGAAGTTTATGTTTTAAATGATCAGCACCCAGGAGTAAAAGAAGGAATACACTCAATTTTAAATCTTTTATCTCTAGATAATGATTTTTTAAGAAATTATCTTTTAGATATTAAGTTAAAACTGACGAAACAGGAAATTGAATTATTTATGAAAATGTATAAGGAACAAGAAAAAAAGTCGAAACCTAAAACAATGACTTTAAGAAATTATATTATATATGAAAACGGGAAAGGTACATTTGAAAGATTTTAGATATTAGTCTAAAGTTTATAAGGAGTTGATAAAATGGAAAATAAATATCCTACTGATAAATTATTAATTACAAGACCTTGGATAGTTATGCATGATGATACAGTTACTAAATTAGTAACAAGTTCTAGGATTTTAAAAGCACAACAAAGATTAACTGAAGCTAAACATAGTATTAGTAGAAAGTGTTTAGAAAAAATTAAAGAAAAAGAAGAGTATGCTACTTTTCATACGGTTGAATTAAAACAAGTAAAAGAACCTACAGTAGTAATTCCTCGCTTGCTTTTTTATGAAGATGTTTTAACATCTAAAGAATATTTTACTACATTAAGTAAAACTCATAATTGTGAGGGAGATGTTGTTGTTCTTTCTAATGAAATTCCTGGTGTTTCTGGAGAAATTTGTGGACTTATGGATGAAATAGTTAAGGAAAATGATCTTTTGTTGGCATATCTTTTATCTATTAAACCAGAAATGTCAAGAGAAGAAATAAATGCGTACATGGAAATATACAAAAAAATACATAAGCCAGAAGCGCCAAAAACATTAACATTACAAAATCAAATTGAAGATAATAGAATTGGTTCGTTTAGAATAATATAGGAAAGGAAGAAAACAAATGGGATTTTTACAAAAAATATTTGATCATGAATATAAAGAATTAGATAAGTTTGATAAAATTGCCGATAAGATTATGGCATTAGATGATGAAATGACTAAATTATCTGATAAAAAACTTATTGCAAAAACAGAAGAATTTAAAAAGAGATTAGCTGATGGGGAAACATTAGAAGATATTTTAGTAGAGGCTTTTGCAGTAGCTCGTGAGGCTGCATTTAGAGTTCTTAAGCAAAAACCATATAAAGTACAAATTATTGGTGGACTTGCTATTCATTATGGAAACATAGCTGAGATGAAAACAGGAGAAGGTAAAACTTTAACTGCAACTATGCCAGCTTATTTAAATGCCTTAACAGGTAAGGGTGTTCATATTATCACAGTTAATGAATATCTAGCTGGACGTGATGCTGAGTGGATGGGTGAGATCTATAGGTTTTTAGGTCTTACTGTTGGTGTTAATTATCGTGAGTATAATGCTGAAGAGAAAAGAGAAGCTTATAATTGTGATATTATGTATTCAACAAATAACGAAATCGGATTTGATTATTTAAGAGATAACATGGTTGTTGAGGCTGATCAAAGAGTTCAAAGACCACTTAACTTTGTTATAGTCGATGAAGTAGATTCAGTATTAATCGATGAGGCTAGAACTCCACTTATTATTTCTGGTGGAAAAATGAAATCTGCTGGATTATATATGCAAACAGATAAATTTGCTAAAACATTAAAAGAAAATGAAGGTTATGTTTATGATGAAAAAACAAAAGCTGTTACATTAGATGAAACAGGAATGAAAAAAGCTGAGGAATTTTTTAGAATTCCAAATTTATATGATATAGAACATGCTAATTTACTTCATTTTATCAATCAAGCATTAAAAGCAAACTTTTCATTTAAAAAAGATTTTGATTATGTAGTTGCTGATGGACAAGTTGTTATTATCGATCAATTTACTGGTCGTTTAATGAAAGGCCGTGTATTTTCAGATGGGCTTCATCAAGCAATTGAAGCTAAAGAAGGTGTAGAGATAAATGAAGAAACTCGTACACTAGCAACAATTACTTTCCAAAATTTATTTAGAATGTATAATAAAATTTCTGGAATGACAGGAACAGCAAAAACAGAAGAAGAAGAATTTAGATCAATTTATAATATGTATGTTATTACTATCCCTACAAATAAACCAGTAATAAGAGAAGATAGACCAGATTTAATTTTCGCAACAGCTTCTGGAAAATATAAAGCTATTATTAAAGAAATAGAAGAAAGACATAAAAATGGACAACCAGTATTAGTTGGTACTGTAGCTGTAGAAACAAGTGAATTATTAAGCTCTATGCTTAAAAAAGCACATATTCCTCATGAAGTTTTAAATGCGAAGAACAATGCTCGTGAAGCTGAAATAATTGCAAAAGCAGGTCAAAAGGGTTCTGTTACAATAGCTACTAATATGGCAGGGCGTGGAACAGATATTCAACTTGGTGATGGTGTAAAAGAACTTGGTGGTCTTTGTGTTATAGGTAGTGAAAGACATGAATCTAGACGTATTGATAACCAATTAAGAGGTCGTTCTGGTCGTCAAGGAGATCCAGGATTTACTCAATTTTGTGTTTCGTTTGAAGATGAATTAATGGTTAGATTTGGAACTTCTAGAGCTAAAGGCATGCTTGAAAGACTTGGTTTTGCTGGGGATATGGCAATTGAAAATAAAATGATTACAAAAACTATTGAATCAGCTCAAAAACAAGTTGAAGGAAATAACTTTGATGTTCGTAAAACTTTACTTGAATATGATGATGTAATTAATAATCAAAGAAATATTATTTATGGTAAAAGAAATGAAATTTTAGATAATGAATCAATTCATGAAACTATTTTAAATACATTTAAAGATTATATTGATTTAATTGTAAAAACTCATGTTAATCCAGATGGAAGTTTAACTGGATTAGATGTTTCTGAAATTTTAGAATCAGTAAATAGTAATTTATTAAAAGATAAATTAGAATTAAATGAATTAGATGGATTAGATCCAGATAGTTTAGTTGATAGAATTTATGAAGAAGTAAATAAAGAATATGAGGCTAAGATTTCTGATGTTCCAGAAGAAATAACAAATGAATTCGAAAAAGCTATTACACTTAAAGTAATTGATACACATTGGATGGAACATATTAATTCTATGTCATTGCTTAGAGAAGGTATTGGACTTCGTGGATATGCACAAGAAAATCCACTTAGAGCTTACACTGCAGAAGGTTATGAAATGTTTGATAATTTATTAGATGTTATTGATACAGACGTAACTAGACTTCTTGTAAATGCTGAAGTAAGACAAAATACTGAACGTGAACAAGTTATTAAAGGGAATGCTGTAGAAGACCCTAATAAAATAAAAAAACAATCTCCAAAAAGAGTTAAAAAAGTAGGACGCAATGATTTATGTCCTTGCGGTAGCGGGAAAAAGTATAAAAATTGTTGCTTAAAAGTTAAGTAAAATAAGGCTTTTCGAAGAATTTGAAAAAATCCAAAGTGGTAGCGAAATTTACATTTGTTCCCATAAATTAAAAATAAATAACTAAAACATTGATAAATAAAGGAATGTTAACATAGATAAAATGATAACATTTCTTTTTGTTTTAGTAAAACTAATCGAAAATGAAAGGGAGATGATAAGAATGATTAGTATTCAAAAAAGGGGAAAGGTATATCAGTATCGATTTGAAACAGCAAGAGTAAATGGCAAGAGAAAGTATATTTCAAAATCTGGGTTTAAAACAAAAAATGCAGCATTTACTGCAGGACAAAAAGCTTATGAAGAATATCAAAATGGAGGATGTAAAACGGAAAGCTATATGTCGTATGGAGATTATTTAGACTATTGGCTAGATAATTATTGCAAAGTGAATTTAAAATATAGAACAATAGAAGAGTATTCAGTTATTGTTAATAAGTATTTAAAGATTTATTTAGGTCATTATAGACTTAATGCAATTACAAGTTATCAGTTAAATAAATATTTAATAGATGTATGTAGAAGATATGATTATTCTTATGGATATTTAAAAAATTTCGTAAAAGTAATAAAATGTTCATTTAGAGTAGCAACTGATATCTTTGGATTTATTAATTATAATCCAGCAATAACTATAAGTTTGCCACATATAGAACAATTAAAAAAAAGACTATAAGGCATATTTATACTCAAGAAGAAATTGATATTATTTTAAAGAGATTTAAAAATAATGATACTTTTACCTGTGCATTTCTAGTCGCATGTTTTACTGGAATGAGAACTGGCGAGGTTTGTGCACTAACTTGGGATAATATTGATCTTGAAAAGAGAATAATTAGTATAGAGCATAATGTTTATAGTAAAGTTAAAGATGAAAAAGGAAAATGGTTTTTGGGAACAACAAAAACAGTAAATGGAGTAAGAAAAGTATATATTTGTGATACTTTGCTAGTAGCTCTAAAAAATTATAAAAGGAAACAAGAAAATTTTAAAAAGTTATCTGGTAAAAGGTATCATTATTATCATTTGGAAGAAGTTAAAAATAAATATGGAAAAATAATAGAATATAGAATTGTTGAAACAGTTAGAAAATCTAAATTATTGAAAAACCTTGATTTAGTATTTAGAAAAGAAAATGGTATTTATAGTGGAACTGATATCGTGAAATATCCATATAAAGTGGTTCATACAGAATTGGGAATAGAAAATTGCAGATTCTATGACTTACGAGGAAGTTATGCAACAAAGAGTCTAAGAAATGGTGTAGAAATTAGAGATGTAGCTGACATTTTAGGACATAGCAAGATAGAGGCTACTGAAAATTATTATATATCTACAACTGATGAAACACTTAAAGAAGCAAGTGAAAAATTTGAACAAACAGTTAAATCAGATATTATAGATGAAATTATTAAATATAGATAAAATTAGTCTTATGTAGTTGACTAAAACTACCGATAACGGTATAATAATATATAGAGGTGAAGCGTTATGGATTTTATGACTACTAAAGAAGCTGTAAAAAAATGGAATATTAGTGAAAGAAGAATAAGGCAATTATTACAAGATGGCAGGATTGAAGGAGCTGTTAAAAACGGAAACAGTTGGAATATTCCAGTTGATGCAATAAAACCTGTGGATAAGCGAGTTATCAAATCAGATTCTATAGAATTTATTATTGATTTAGAGGATAATTATTTTAATGAAGTTGATCAATTAAAGAGAGAATTAGATAATAAAAGACCAATACCGAAAGAAACTTTAAGATCATTAGAAGAATCGATTAATCTTGAATGGACATATAACAGTAACGGTATAGAAGGTAACACTTTAACACTTAGAGAAACACAAGTAGTGCTGGAAGGAATTACAGTTGGAGGGAAATCAATAAAAGAGCATTTGGAAGCAATCAATCATGAAAAGGCTATTTTATATTTAAGTGATTTGGTAAAAGAGAACAATCCAATTACTGAGTGGAATATTAAAAGTATTCATCAATTAGTATTAAAAGATATTGATGATGAAAATGCAGGAAGATATAGAAGAGAAAATGTTACTATAAA
>CASPVX010000005.1 GCA_949425575.1 uncultured Bacilli bacterium | reverse complement strand
TCATGTTTTAACACCTTACTCTAAACACATTATACCCCCCCCCCCAGCATATTTGCAAGTGGGAATTGGATATTTTAATTTTCTTTACTTTTATTATTTACAATTCTTCTTTTATTATATACTACATCAAAATGTATTACAATAACAAAAAAAGCACTTTACAGATGCTTTTTTTAATCTTTTATTTCACTTTTATAAACTTCTTTATTATCAACTGTAAAAACAACTTGCTTTATATCATAATTATCAATCATTGATAATTTTATAACTTCTTTTACTTCATCTGCAATAGAATTATCAACTGTTGTATCATAGATATAAGAGTTAAATGCTAAATTAAGAATATTGTTTTTTAAATTAAATCCTTGTAATTTGGCTTCACTATTTAAAAAACTTTTTAAATTACGATTATAATTAAAATTTGAAGAAAGTTCATCTATAACAATATCAGCTTTATCCCTATCATCATTTAAATACTTTGTTACAGGTACATAATAATAATTTCCATTATTTTCATTAACATAATAAACTGTTACATCATTAATATTATTTAAACTAGTAAATTCATATTCTTTATTCACTCCAAAAGTTCTATCTAAAGTGCTTGGTAAATTAATTTTAGTTTTTGGCAACTTTGTTAAAACATCACCCTCTACATAAATAATTACTTTATTAATGCCTTTAATTGAAGTAAGTGTATATGTAATTGCTTCAGCCATTTTTTCCTCATATTCCTTAGCTACATCGAATATTTCTTTAGAAAAATCAATTTTTAAAAGACCTTTATCATCAGTAGCAACACTTAAAACTCTTGTATCTGGTGGTATTATTGCTTTAAAACCACTAGGAATATTCTCACTTTCTCCCTTAATCAAATAAGTAGCTAGTTCTTTAGCAAGACCTTCAACATGAGTATTTTTTACTTCAATATTAGTTAAACTAACATATCCGTTTTTATCTAACAAGAATATTGGGTGTGTATTTACAGTTTTATCAACATATTCTAATTTTTCATTCATTGTTATTTCACTTTCTGTTGGAACAATATATATAAGTAAAACAGCAAATAAAGCAATAGTGGTTATCGTAATTTTTTTTATTGTTAATCTTTTAAGCACATTATCACCTAAATAATAATATGAAAAAAAAGGTTATTTATAACCTTTTACAATGAAAGTTCTCCTAATTTTAGAAGTTCAACTACTGCTCCAGCTCTACCATTTACCCCAAGCTTTTGCATTGTGTTCGATATATGATTTCTAACTGTTTTTTCACTTATATTTAGTTTTTCAGCTATTTGGGCTGTAGTATAGTTATTTATAAGAAGCTCAAAAACTTCTCTTTCCCTTTTGGTAAGAATTCCTTTTTTCATTTTCCCTCACTTCCTTTAGCTGGGTGGTTTATATTTACTCATATTATTTTATGAGTAAGTGTCTTTTAAGTGAAAGAAAATGCCTAAAAAAACTCTATTTAAGAGTTATTTTTGGAATTTTACAGATATATTTACTTTTGTATCAAAATTTTCTTGTATTTTTCGCATAATTTTATTTGCTGTTTGCTTATCGTGTTTTTTACTATCAACAACAACGGTTATATCTCTATCAGCTATTTTTACAAATGCTTTAAGATTAAATTCAGTAGAAATCAATTCTTCTAAATTTTCTTCTTTTCCTCTATTTTCATTTAATTTTTGCATTTTATCAAATGCTGTATTTTTCTCATCAGTTGTAGCTTCTTTATTATTTAAAACTTTTTTTAAATTATTTACTTCCAACAACATTTCTTCCTCTGCTTCAACTCTTAAAGCCACAAGTTCTGCACTCTCATTTTCTTCTGTAGCTACAGTTTCTGCTTTCGGTGTTATTTCACTATTATTAGTCGTAAGTAATAATTCACTTGGCATTGTAATATAATAAACACTTAAAACTAATATCAAACTAAATAGTGTTAAAAACCATAAACTTTTTTTATTAATCATTATTGTCCCTCCTAGTACATTCTAATTAATTATATTAAGAGAGATAAAAATTATGATTATTATTCGGTTGTTTTTTCGTTTTCTTCAGTTTCAGAATTATTTTTATCAGTATTTTCTGTTTTAGCTTCAACAACAACCTTTCCAATTAACCCATTATCTTCATCATATTTTTGCTCATATGTTCCTTTATGTGTTGAATTTTCTATACTTATTTCTACTTGATCATCAGTTATTTTAATATATCCTGCACCCTTTTTCATATCCCCACTATATTTAATTGTAATAACACCTTCATTACAACCACTAGTACAGGTCAAATTATTATCTTCTAATGTATATGTAACTTCTCCTATTCTAGCATTACTTTGATAATCATTTTTTGCCACTTTTAATAAAGATTCCAAACTAACTCTAAAAGAATTCCCCCTAGAATCATTAATAAGTTTATTAATAGCTGGAACTGTTATAAGCACAATAAGCGCTAAAATAACAATAACTGCAAGTAATTCAATTAATGTAAAACCCTTTTTCATATTATCACCATTTTAATTTTAATATAAATTAAAAAAAGTATCAAGTTATTTTATCGATACTTTATAAAGCTATTTATTAAAAACTTAATTATTATGCAAAAAAAGACTAAAATTCTTTAGTCTCTATTTGTTTCTTTATTAAATCAATAAATTCATTTTTATCAATATTTACTGTTTCATCTGTACCATATTTTCTATAACTAATAGTATTTGTATCAACTTCATTTTGGCCTATAATTAAAGCATATGGGTTTTTATGAGTAACACTTTCACGCATTTTATAACCTAGTTTCTCATCTCTAGCATCTAAGTTTACTCTAATATTTTTTTCTCTTAATAACTCATAAATTTCTTTAGCATAATCTAAATGATATTTATTATTAACTGGTATAACATTAACTTGTACTGGTGAAAGCCAAAGTGGAAGTGCACCTTTTGTTTCTTCAAGTAAATATGCGATAAATCTATCTAATGAACCCAAAATAGCTCTATGAATAACCACTGGTGTTTTCTTTTCACCATCTTTGTCAATATAAGTTAAATCGAATTTTTGTGGTAAACAGAAATCCAATTGACAAGTTGATAAAGTTACTTCATTTCCAACAGCTGGTCTTATTTGAACATCTAATTTTGGACCATAAAATGCAGCCTCACCTATTTTTTCTGTGTACTCTATTCCAATTCCATTTAAAACTTTACGAAGCATATTTTCAGCCTCATCCCACATTTTATCATCTTGATAATACTTAACTTTATCCTCTGGATCACGAAGTGAAAGTTCAAAATGATAATTTGTAATATTGAAATCTTTATAAACTTCTAAAATTAAATCAACTACTTCTTTAAATTGATCTTTAATTTGATCTAAAGTCACAAATAGATGTGCATCATTTTGGCAAAAATGTCTTGCTCTTTCAATACCTTTTAAAGCACCTGATGCTTCATATCTAAAATCAGGAGCAATCTCTCCTATTTTTATTGGAAGTTCTTTATATGAATGAAGTTTATTTTTAAATATCATCATATGATGTGGACAATTCATTGGTCTTAAGACAAATTCTTCATTATCTAGTTTCATTGATGGGAACATATCGTCTTTATAATGATCCCAGTGTCCACTAGTTTTATATAACTCAACATTTCCTAAACAAGGTGTTTTAACATGGTTATAGTCCAATTTTCTTTCTTTTTCTTTTATGTAATTTTCAAGTTCTTGCCAAATGATATAACCGTTAGGTAAAAACATAGGAAGACCTCTACCTACTAAATCATCAGTCATATAGATTTCTAAATCTTTTCCTATTTTTCTATGGTCTCTTTCTTTTGCTTCTTCTAATTCTTTTAAGTGTTCCTCTAAATCTTCTGGATTATCAAAACATATACCATAAATTCGTTGAAGTACTTTATTATTAGAGTCTCCTTTATAATAAGCACCACTTACCTTAAGTAATTTAAAGTTTTTAAGAAGTTTTGTACTGTTTACATGAGGTCCTCTACATAAATCTATAAAATCATCTTGTTTATATGCTGAAATAATTTCATCTTCAGGCATATTTTCAATTAAATCAATTTTATATGGGTCATCTTTAAATAATTCTAAAGCTTCTTCTTTAGATAGTTCAATACGTTTTATTAATCTATCATTTTTAGCAATTTTTTTCATTTCTTTACTGATTTTTTCCAAAGTTTCTTCAGAGATACTTTCATCATCTAAATCAATATCATAATAAAATCCTTCCTCAATAACAGGTCCTACCCAAAATTTTGCATTTGGATATAAATTTTTAACAGCATGCGCAAGTAAATGAGCACAACTATGATTAAGTGTATTTAATTTTTCATTTTCTTTTATATTTATCATATTCTTTTCCTCTTTCCATTAATATTTTTATTTTTGGTTCACTTGGGATATCGAATGGTCCTATAGAAGATATATCAAAAGATTCTAACGTGAAATGTTCTTCTAAAGCATCAATTAATTCCTCATAAAGATCATAAAGTTCTTCATATTTTGATAATAACTCATTATATCTTATATGCTCCTCCTCAGCTTGTGATAATAACCTTCCATTCATATTATAAGCAGCAAGCTCTTCATGAATTCTATCAACACTCTTTTGATTCGGATTTCTATATGGCGCGAAGTTATGATGAACATCATAAACTAAAATCACTCTGCCTTCATATAAATCTTCTTTTTTTACAGCCTCAAATGGTAAACATGAAACATTTAAACGATAAATAGAACGACAAATTTTTTTAAATTCTTTATGTTCTAATCTAGAAAGTGTATCAATAACAGTATCATTTTCAACTTCAAGAAAACCCCTTAAAAATTGTTCCATTGTTATTTTTCTTTGTTTTTCTAATTCTTTTTTATTCATAAAAACCTCCAACAAACAAAAAACTCCCTGCAAAAATGCAAGGAGTGAATATTTCACGGTACCATCCTTATTGGTTCTTAATTAAAATAACGGTTTTACCCGGAGCACTTTTCAGTGTCAGCTCATAGGGAGTAATTATTAAAGTTATTTATTTGGCTTACACCACCCCAAATTCGCTTCAAAACACTTTTTAATAATCATATCCTAATCATTGCTTTTCTAAAATTCATTATATCATCTATATATTTTTTGTCAATTAATTATTTTCTTAAATTTTTACTAATCATTTCTATTTCATTTGTTAATTGTTTGACTCTTGAAATAATTCTTCCAGCTTTTATTTCTTCTACGCCTTTAGAACTACTTGATAAATGATTCTTTAAAGCATCCAAATTTAAATTTGAAGTAAAAAAAGTTGGTAGTTTTTCATCCATACGATATTGAAGTAAAGGACAAAGAATTTCATCTCTAGACCATGCAGTCATACTTTCTGCACCAATATCATCAATAAGTAAAATTGGTGATTTTTTAACCTTTTCATATTTAATAGAAAATTCATTACGATATTCACTATTAAATGAATTTTTTAGATCGCTTAAAAATGCTGGCCAAAATACAATTGCACTTTTAACTCCATTTTTAGCAAGTTCATTAAACATTGCTGAAACTAAATATGATTTACCACATCCAAAATTACCGTGTAAATAAAGTCCTTTTTGATTTGGGTTTTCCTTATACTTTTCCATAAATTCTGTTAAATAAAGAATCGTGTTTATTCTATTTTTATCTGTTTTATATATTTTAGAAAAATTAGCTTCTTTTATTTCTTTTGGTACATTATAACAATAAATATTTTCATAAAATTTGTTTTGTTTATCTAATTTCTTTTTATATTTACAAGGTTTATATAAAAATTCAATAGTTTCTTTATTTACTTTTGGTAAAAAAGCATAACCTTCAAGTCTGTTTTTACACTCTAAAATGCTTTTACATTTTAAACAATGGTCATACTCAATACTTGAGTCTTCAAGTTCTGATGTATATTTCATTAAAAGTTCTGGCTTTGCTTTTAATTTAGAAACGAGAACTTTAAATTTTTCATCCCCTAAACTTTTTTTAAAGTTCTTTTCAAGTTCTTTATAAACATCGGCATTTCTATTTAAAGTAATTTCATTTACTGCATTTTTCATACTTCAATTCCTGCCTTTCTCATTTTTTCTTCTAACTCATTAATTTCTTCAAGACTCATTTCTTCTGTTTCAATTTCTTTATTGTACCACTCTGGCACTTTTTCTTTTACCTTTTTAGGTGCTGTTTTACTTCTATTACTAACTTCTTTTTTCGAAATATTCATTGCATCTTCTACAGTTTCAATATTACTTCTACACCACTGACTAGCAATTGTTAAAACAAAATTTTTAGTTAACTTATTATTATTTATTCTTAAAACATAATCTATTAAAACATTTACAACGCCTGGATTTAATTTGTAATCAATCAATAACATTTCGATAATTTGAAGATCACTTTTTGCTGGTTTAACGCCTTTATTTTTGCCAAGAAGAAAATCATATGGACTAGTTGTTTCAAATGTATATATTTGTTTTGATTTTTTAGATGCATCATTAACTTCTGTTCTTAAATATTCTGGTTGATTTTTATAAATTAGTTTTGGCGATTTACCTTTATGTTCAAAGGTATAGTAGTTACTACAATTAATTCTTAGTTTTTGTTTATCAATAATTCTTCTTTCATTACAAGAGTTTCTAATAAGTTCACTTAATGTTTTATCATCTAAATCATAAATAAATGCTAGTTTATAAATAAGTTCTTTTATTTCAGAAGAAACCGATTTTAAATTTAACATTTCTTCTGGTATTAATGAAAAAACATTATTTAAATCATTTTTTGAATTTATTACCATATCTAATTTATTAACTTTTTTAATATTTGTTATGTTTTCATTAAATTCTAAAGTTTTATAAACTGTAAAAACCTCATCAAAAGAAGATGTAATATTTTCATAACTATCAAGATCTATTTTTGGTGTTATAAACACTTTAACTAGTTTCTTAAATTCTTTTTTACCAATATTACTTAAAAGTGCATTCATTAAAATTGGGTTTGCTAAAAACTCATAAGCATCAAGTGGTGAATATAATTCATATATATAGTTATTAATACTCCCCTTTTTAACAAATGATTTCAAAAGACCGATTGCTTCAAGCTTTTCCCTAGCTTCTAAAATATCTGATAATTTAATGCCCATACTAGTCATTAAAAAATGATGAGTATATTCACTTCCTAAAATTTTACTATCGTCTAAATGTGACCAAAGAGTAAAATAAAGATTAATAGCTGTTGCCCCTATTACGGGTTGATATAAGGTCATTAATAGATTACGATCTTCATTATTTAAAACTGTACTATTTTTTACGATATATGTATCAGCAGGCAATAGATTAATCTTCATAATACTCCTCCTTCTTTTATTTATTTTAGCATATATTTACACAAAAAAGAAACCTTATTTTAATGGTTTCTTTAATTAAAATCTAGTTCTTTCATGTGTTAATTTCTTAGCTTCTGTATCTTCTGGTAAATTAGAAAGTGGATGATTGGAAATAAAACCAGAATCTCTTTCTTCAAGACTTTCTATAATTTCCTTTATATTTTTAATAATAACATCCATTTTCTCTATATCATATTTATGTTTTGTCTTTTTTTCTTCCAATCTTTCAATGGATGCTCTAAACTTTTCTGTTGAAACTTCATAATCTTTTTTGTATGTTTTATCAAAATATTTTTTATATAGCACTAAACTTAGTGTACTTACAATCATAAATACAAGTCCAGCCAAGTTTACAAAGATAGCGCCTAATATGATAAATGAAGCAAGCATTGAATATATTGTATGTGCCTTAACTCTTCTTTGTTCATATTCTTCTGATAATTCATTCATTTCTTTTTTTGAATTAGAAATTTGATCTTTTATACTACAATAATCTGTTATTAATGTCATTCTATCTTTAGCTAAATTAGATAATATACTATTGAATGGTTGTATTAATTCCCCTTTTGTTAACATATAAACACTCTCCTCAAAACGGACCTATTTTATCAATTTCCAGGTCATTAAGTCAATAGAAATTATAAATTTTTTTCTTTTATTTTATATATAATTATTTATTTAACAATCGCTTTACTTTTACAGGATCATTAGTAATTATTCCATCTACACCTGACTCAATATAATTTACTATTCTATTATCTTTCTCAGTATATGGTGGTGCCCAAGTCCAAGCATATTGTTTTGCTTCTGGAAGGAAGTCTCTATAAGTCTGATAATCATCCCCTACAATTGGCCACTCAAATAATTCTGATGACAAAGATACAAAATCAAGTTTACTTAATTCATCTATTCCATTTCTATATTTAAATGTTTTAAATAAATTAATTATTAGTCCTATTTCTGTTTCTGTAAACATTCCTAATTTTTTAAATGAAAGAATTGTTCTAATAAATTCTCTATTAAAACTTTGAATCATTACTTTATCTTCAAAACCATAATTATTAATTATCTTTCTTATATAATCAATTAAAAAATAACGATTAGAAGCATCTTTAAAATCTAACAAAATCTTTTTATTACCGTTTATTATTTCTAAAACGTCTTCTAAAGTCATAAGTCCTGATTTATATATTTCATCTTTACTAAGTTCTGAGATTAATCCTCTTTCGCATCTTTTACTGTGTGAGCATACGAAACCTAACTCTTTAGCATGAATGAAATCAAGTTCAATAATATCAAAGTCTGGCGAACTTAAAACTTTTTGTAATTGTTTTTTTGTAATATGTCCGTCTGTTCCGCCGCTGTGTAAAATAATTTCCATAATAATCCCCCAATTGAGGCATATTATACTACTAATTTATAAGTTATGCAAAATAAAATGAAACCATTACATTATGATTTCATTTTTTATATTTGGGTTTTGTAATACTTCTACAAGTTTATCAATTTCTTCTTTTGTATTATAGAAATACATACTAATTCTGCAAGTATTTTTCATTCCTATTTCATCTTTTAGTATTTTAGCGCAGTGGTTACCCGCTCTTGTACATATTCCATATTTATCTAAATAAATAGATAAATCTTGTGCAAAAATATCCTTATAATTAATTGTAACTATTCCACTATTAGAACTATCATTATAAATTATTATATTTTCATTTTGTTTCAATTTAGATACTAAATATTTTTTTAATTTCATTTCATGTTTATGGATTTTTTCCATACCTATATTTTCTAAATAATCTATTACTTTACCGAAGGCTATAGCGTCTGCTATATTTGGTGTTCCTGCCTCTAATCTTTCTGGTAAATTTTTATACATTCTAGATCCATCATTCGTAAATGTAGAGTTCATCCCGCCACCAAAAATGATTGGTTTTGTATTTTTTAAATATTCCATTTTACCATATAAAACGCCTACTCCTGTTGGACCACACATTTTATGGGCAGAAAAAACTAAGAAATCAACATCTAAATCTACAACGTCTGTTTTCATATGAGGTACACTTTGGGCCCCATCAACTAAAACTAAAATACCTCTTTCATGAGCAAATTTAGTGATAGATTTAATGTCTCTAACATCGCCAACTACATTTGTAATATGTGCTATAGAAATCACTTTAGTTTTTTCAGTTACTACTTTTTTTAAATTATCAAAAGTAACTTCAAATTTTTCATCTAAATCAATATATTTAACTTTTATTCCAAGCAAATCCTCAAGCTCATACCATGGTAGTAAATTTGAAGCATGTTCACTTCTAGTCAAAACAACTTCATCATTTTCCTTTAAAATATTTTTAAAATAACCAAATATTATTTTATTTAAAGAGTCAGTCGCTCCACTTGTAAAAACAACTTCATTCATATCTTTAGCATTAATAAAGTTAGCAACTTTCATTCTTGCTTTTTCATATTCTTCACTAGCTTTTAAACTAATACCATAATCACCTCTATGGATATTTGCACAGTAATTATTATAGTATTCAGAAAGTCCGTCTAATAATACTTGTGGTTTAAATGTAGTTGCTCCATTATCAAAGTAAATATTATCTCCCTTTAATATTGGAAAATCTTCTCTATTCAAAATATATCACCTCCAATACTTATTTATAATTTTTTCTAGTTCTTTTTGATAAATTCCAGATTCATTTAATAGGAATCCTTTAATCATTAAACTTTCAGCTTTAGATTTATTAATACCTCTACTCATTAAATAAAACATTTCTTCCTCTGAAAAGGTACCGATAAGTGCGCTATGATTAGCTATCACTTCATTTTCGTCAATAAATAAATTAGGATTGATTTCGCATTTGTTATTTGTGAGATTAATTATGCGACTATTTTGATTTAAATTACAATCTATAGTTCCTTTAGGAGCAAAGCTAGATAGTTTTAAATTTAAACAGCCATCTTTAATATTAACACCATTATTTACTATATTACTATATGTATTTTTAGCATTATGATAAACTAAAAAATCATATTTTTCTTCGGTTGTTGAGATTGTTTTTAATGTGTGAGTGATTTTAGAATTAATTCCGTTTAAGTTAACTTTAGTTTGTTCTTTAATTCCATTTGTATTATGAATTTTTAAAACATTAACTTCTGAATTTTTTCCGATTGAATAATTATAATAAATTTTATAATTTCCCTCTTGTTTCAATTCAAATAATTTAAAATCTATATCATCTTCTATATTTATATTTATTTCAAATTTTGTTTCTTTAATATTTGAATGTTCAATAATTAAATTTGTACTTTCTAAAACATCTATTTTGATTAATTTAACATTTAAAAATTCACATTTTTTATCAGCTTCTACTTTTAATGTTTTATCTATCTGTTTTAGTGTAATTTCATCATTAGCTATAATTATTTTATTCATTAGATTTATTTTCCTCTAATTTATTTGCGTAATTTTTTAAAAGTTTTTCATAACCATTTTCTTCTATTTCTTTAACTAATGAAACATCACCACTAACAGCGACTTTACCTTTATATAAAACATGAACAAAATCAGGAACTATATAATCAAGTAATCTTTGATAATGTGTAACTAAAAGTAAAGCAGGTTTATTTTCTTTATAATATTTAGTAACGCTTTCGCCAATTAATTTTAAACTATCAACATCTAATCCTGAATCTATTTCATCAAGCATTATTATTTTAGGTTTTAAAATATGCATTTGAAGAATTTCATTTTTCTTTCTTTCACCACCTGAAAAACCTAAATTTATACTTCTATGCACCATGTCTTTATTCATTTTCAAATCATCTATTTGATTATCAAGTTCTTTAATAAAATCAAATAGTTTAAAATCATTTCCTTGTTTACTTCTAAGAGCAGTTCTTAAAAAATCAGCATTACTAACACCTTCAATTTCCATAGGCATTTGCATTCCTAAAAATATACCTGCATGAGCTCTTTTATCTACTGATAATTTGTTAATATTTTCACCATTAAATAAAATTTCTCCTTTTTCTATTTTATATGCAGGATGACCCATTATAACTTGTGAAAGTGTTGACTTTCCTGTTCCATTAGGTCCCATAATAGCGTGAATTTCACCTGATTTTATTTCTAAGTTTAAACCATCTAAAATCGTTTTACCATCTATACTAACAGTTAAATCTTTTATTTCTAATTTATCCATTATAATCACCTACCTAATATTTTAACATTTTTTGAATAAAAATTAAACTCTAAGAACATTATAAGATAGAATATTCGCAGATATTCACGATAAAAGAGAGATAAAAAATATCTCTCTTTTTAAATTTATGATAAAATAAAAATGAGGTGAATATAATGAACTGTATTTTTTGTAAAATAATGAATGGAGAAATTCCATCATATACAATTTATGAAGATGATATTGTTAAAGTATTTTTAGATGTTAATCCAGAAGTAAATGGACACACTTTAATTGTTCCTAAAAAGCATTACCAAGATTTATATGATATTCCAAACGAAACATTAATGCATATTATGGAAACAGCTAAAAAAATAGGAACTTTGTATGAAGAAAAACTAGGATCTAAAGGTATGACTTTAGTTCAAAATAACGGGCTTCCACAAGAAGTTAAACACTATCATTTGCACATATTACCTGCTTATGATGAAAAGCAAGCGGAAATTAATATCGAACAAGTTTATGAACAAATAACTCAGTAAGAGTTATTTTTTTATTAATTTATATATTGTAGTAAAAATTTTATCATCACTGCAGTACTCCATAACATACTTATTTTCTTTCTTACAAATAATCACTCCTACTGTTTTATCATTAAAAGGTTCCTTTATATTTTTATCTACATAATTCATGTATTTTTTTATTTGCCCTATATATTCTGCTTTCATTTCTGCTACTTTCAGTTCAATTACTACAAAACAATTATATTTGTAATTAAATAAAAGTAAATCTATGTAATTATATCTATCTCCTATTTTTATTTTTACTTCACTACCACAATATGTAAAACCAACTCCTAATTCTTTTAAAAAATCATCCATATTTTCTAAAATCATTTGATGAAGTACATATTCAGTTAATTTTCCATTTTTATTATTTGATTTTATTATAATCGGATTTTTAATTAACGTATTTACTTTTGGACTTTTTATTTCTTCTTTGTGATCAATTCTTTCATACTCTTTAGAATGTATTCGTTTTCTAAGCTCTCAATATGATAAATTTTCAGTTTCACTAATATAGATATAATAATTGATTTCATTAGTATTTTTTAATGATAATAATTCAATAATATGGCTCCAAGATAATTGGGCAGGCATTTCCTGCCCTTTTTGAATTAATAAATAAAATTTTCTCATATATTTTAAATTTCTAGTAGAATATCCTTTTCCAAGCTCTTTAGTTAATTTTTCTGAATATTCTTTTATTAATTTATTTCCATATTTTGCTCTTGCCTCTCTGCCCTGTGCTTCTGCAAGTAACCTCCCTACTTCAAAGTAAGAATTTAAATCACTTCGATTTTTAGAATAATCTTTTGCTTTCTTATATATTTCGTTTTTTACTAAAGTACCCTTTATTTCATTATAATAATCTATAATATCTCCTCTTTCTTTTTCCCACTCTACTAATATGTTACGATGTGACTACTCCTATTTCCTTTTTTTTCACAAAAAAACTTAACTATTTTGTTAAGTTTTCATAATAAGCATATCTTTCCATAGCATCTTTTTTACTTGCTTCTAAAAGTTCTTTTGCTTTATCTGGATTTACTGATTTAAGCATAGCATATCTAGCTTCTCCTTCAATATATTTTTCATATAAATCAAAATCTGCTTTACTGTCTAAATTAAATACTTTCGTTTGTGGGTTATATCTAAAGATTGGAAAATATCCTGACTGAGTAGCTAATTTTTGTTTAGTCGCACTACCTTCTTTAAATCCATGAGCAATACATGGTGTATATGCAATTATAATAGCTGGTCCATTATATTCATTTGCTTCTTTAAATGCTTTTATCAATTGCATCATATTGGCACCAAGTGATACTTGAGCTACATAAGCATTTGGATAAGCTAAGGCTATTTTAGCTAAATCTTTTTTAGCTGTTTTTTTACCACTACTTGCAAAAGACTCCACGCTACCTCTTGGACTAGATTTTGATGCTTGACCACCAGTATTTGAATAAAGTTCTGAATCTAATACTAATATTTTAGCATTATCATTACTTGAAAGAACTTGATCTATTCCACTAAATCCAATATCATAAGCCCAACCGTCTCCACCAACAATCCAAATATTTTTAGAAATTATATAATCTTTTATTTGAGATAATTCTTCTAAACTTGAGTAATCAATTTTTTCATAAACCTCTTTTGTTATTTCATAATCATTAGGATTAGAAATCCATTTTTCAAATAATTCTTTGTTATTTCCTTCTAAATTATTTTCCATTATTTTTCTAATTCTATTTTTCATTACTCTATCAGCAACTACCATACCATACCCATATTCAGCATTATCTTCAAATAAACTGCTTGCCCATGGAGTTTCGTATGGAATATTAGGGATATTTCCTCCATAAATAGAAGAGCACCCTGTTGCATTAGCAATTACCAAATTTTCTTTAAATAATTGACTTAATAATTTTAGATAAGCTGTTTGCCCACATCCAGCACACGATTTTGGAAATTTGAATGATGGGTTTACAAACTGACTACCTTTTAAAGTAAATCTATTTACCTTCTTATCACTTACATTTTCTTCTAAATAATCATAAACATCTGGATCACTGTACATATTTAGTGTAATGGCTCCAGTTGGACAAATATCTTTACAAAGCCCACAACCAGTACAATCTTTTTTAGAAATAGCAAGCGCATAATGATAGTTTTCAAGGCCAGGACCAATAGCTTTTTTACATCTATCTTTTACAAATTCTGGTGCTTTTTCATATTCTTCATTATCAAGTAAATAAGTTCTTATAACTCCATGAGGACAAACAAATGAACATTGGTTACATTCAATACATTTATCTTTATTATAACAAGCGACTACCTGACTTATTTTAGGTTTGTCTAGTTTAGCTGTTCCTGTTAAAAATCTTCCATCAATTATATTTAGAAAATCAGATGTTTTAAGTTCGTTACCTTTTCTACTACTTAATTTTTCATAAAGTGAGTTTGGTTTTTCTATTTCCTTATTACTCAAAGTTACCTTTATTTCTTTTAAATTAATTTCATCTAAAGCATCAATATTGGCATTAATAACATCACTGCCTTTTTTCTTAAATTTTGTTTTAATGTTTTCTTTTACTTCTTCTATTGCTTTATCATAATCAATTAAAGTTTGTAATTTCAAAATTGCACTTTCCATAATCATACTTATTTTATTTGTAAGACCATGATTTCTAGCAACACCATAAGCATCTATTAAATATACTTTAGCATTTTTTTCTATTAATAATTTCTTAACATCATCTGATGCAAAATCTAAATTTTCATGTTCAGTATTAATTAATACTGTTCCATTTTCTTTCAGCTTAGAAACGCAGTCAAATGAATTTAAATAGTTATCTTTACTAATAACAATTAATTTAGGATTATCTACATAATAACTTGAATGTATTTTATTTTTATTAAATCTTAAATGAGAAACAGTTATTCCTCCAGATTTTTTAGAATCATATTCAAAATAACCTTGAACATAATTATCTGTTTTTTCTCCAATTATTTTAAGTAATATTTTACTGGCAGAGATCATTCCATCACTACCATAACCAAAGATTAATACTTCATCAGAAGTAGATGTTTTGTATTCATCATATTTTAAACTTAAATGAGTAATATCATCTTCGATTCCTATAGTAAAATTATCTTTTGGATCATCAAGCATTTCATAAACTGCTTTTATTTGACCTGGAGTTGTATCTTTACTAGAAAGGCCATATCTTCCACTTACAATTTCAATATTTTTATTTTTTAAAGCTGCTAGAACATCTAAGTAAAGTGGTTCACCAATACTTCCAGCTTCCTTTGTTCTATTTAAAACGGCTATTTTCTTTGTAGATTCTGGCAGCACATCTAATAAAAAGTTAGTACTAAAAGGTCTATATAAATGTACTTCAACTAATCCATAATCAGTTCCTTCAATAAACTCTTTAATTGTTTCACACACCGATCCCATTGCAACAATTACTTTTTCAGCTTGTTCATTTCCATAATAATTAAATGGTTTATAATCAGTTCCAAACTTTTTGTTTATTTTATTCATATATTCTAAAACAATATTAGCTGCTTTTTCATAATAAATATTTCTTGCTTCGGTATTTTGAAAGTAAATATCATCACTTTGATTTGTACCTATAATATAAGGTTTTAATGGATTTAAACCTTTATTTCTAAATTGCTCAATTGCCTTATAATCAATTAAGTCTAAAACATCATCCTTTTCAATTACATCTATTTTATTTATTTCATGGCTAGTTCTAAATCCATCAAAAAAATTCATAAATGGAAGCGATGATGAAAGTGATGCCAAATGACTAAGAAGTGTCATGTATACAATATCTTGAACACTTGATGAAGCAAGCATACATACCCCTGTAGCTCTAGCCGCAAAAATATCTTGATGATCACCCATTATACTAAGTGCATGAGTAGATAGGCTTCTAGCTGCAACATTAATAACTCCTGGAAGCAATTCTCCTGCAATTTTATATAAGTTTGGAATCATTAAAAGAAGTCCTTGGCTTGACGTATAAGTACTTGTTAATAGCCCAGATCTAAGTGAACCATGAACCATACCTGCTGCTCCTAACTCACTTTGCATTTCAACAACTTTTACTTCATCATTAAAAATATTTTTTTTACCCGCACTTGCCCACTTATCAACAACCTCTGCCATTGGGCTAGATGGTGTTATTGGATAAATACCAGCGACTTCTGTAAATAGGTAAGAAACACTTGCACATGCCTCATTACCATCTATTGTTTTTTTAATCATTTATATCACTCTCCACAAGTATTTTTATCATCACCTTTATACATTAATGTATAAACATAATTTGTTCCTGAAACATTATTTATTTGAACTTCAGTATCTAGGTGATAAGGATTTCCTGTTGCAGGATTAATTGGATTTTTTGTACTAAGACTATCAGATCCAGGCAAATATCCTCGCTGTACAAGTTCGATAACTTTTACAGTACATACTTCACCCTTATTAGTACACATTGTAACATTATCACTATTCCAGTTTTTAGCAGCTTCTAAAATTGACTTTTCTTGCGTTTCACAAGTTACTGTTCTTCCCTTTTTCAAATTACGATCTACTACAGGAACAATAATAAGTGCAAGAATTGCTAGAAGTACAATAACTCCCATAAGCTCCGCTAGCGTAAAACCTTTTATATTTCTTCCCATAATGAATTCACCCTTTCATTTATATTATCATTTGTAATATAAGAACCAACAACTACAATATCAGCATTTTTGCAATATTTTATTGTTTCATTGTTTATTCCACCATCAACTTCAATTAAAAAATCATTTTCTTTTTTTATTTCATTTAATTTATTTATTTTGTCTGATATATCTATAAAAGTTTGCCCACCTTTTCCTGGATGAACACTCATAACTAATACTAAATCAATATATTTTAAATAAGGTAATACTTTATTTATATCTGTTTCTGGATTTATAGAAAGCCCTACCTTTATTCCTAGTGAATGTATATAATCAATCATTTCTTTGGTATTAACATTTGCCTCTATATGAAATGTAATATATTCTGGATTTAAATTTTTAAATTCATCTATATAATTTTTTACATCATCTACCATTAAATGAACATCTTTTGGCTTATTCAAATTTAGATTTTTCATTTCATTATATGTTAAACTCTTTTTTTCAGTAAATTTTCCATCCATAACATCATAATGAATATAATCTGAATTTACTTCATTTAGTTTATTTATTTTTTCCTTATTATCACTAATACTTAGAAAAGAAATAGATAATTTCATATTCTATCTCCTCCTGTTATAAATTTTATATAATTATCATAACGGCTTTGCATAATTTCCCCATTTTCAAGTTTTTGTTTAATTTCACAATCATCTTCTTTATAATGATTACAATCTTTATATTTACAGTTTACACCTCTAAATTCTAAAAATGCATTTTTTATGTCTTCTGTGTTTAAATTACTTAGATCTAAAGCAGAAAAACCTGGAGTATCTGCTATATAACCACCACAAAGTTCTAAAAGTTCTACATGCCTTGTTGTATGTTTTCCTCTATTTAATGCCTTTGAAATTTCATTTGTTTTTAAATTTAAAGAGTTATCTAATTTATTTAAAAGGGTTGATTTCCCAGCACCACTTTGGCCTGTAAAAACACTAATTTTATCTTTAAATATTTTTTTAATATGATCAATATCATTATTAAAATAAACATCAATGCCTATTTTCTTATAATAGTCTGCAATATCTTTAAAATCATTAATATTAGTTAAATCTAATTTTGTAAAACAAATTATTGGTTTAATATTACTATTAATTATTGTCACTAATAGTTTATCTAATAAATTAGAAGAAAAATCAGGACTTTTTAAACTTGTAATAATAACAGCCTGGTCTATATTAGCAATACTAGGTCTGGTTAAATAATTTTTCCTTTTTTTAACCTCTAAAATATAATTATTTTCTGGATCTATAATTACCCTATCACCCACTAAAGGGGAAACGTTTAAATTTCTAAACTTTCCCCTAGCTTTACAAATATATTTTTTTCCATTACAAAGTACAGTGTAATCATTACTGATTAATTTTATAATAATTCCTTCCATAAATCTCCTTACTCAGCAGTTTCATCAGTATTTGTATTATCAGTATTATTTTGATTATTATCTGTTTCTGCTTTTCTTGATACTCTAATTTTTAAATTTGTATCTTTAACAACTTTAGATCCTGCCTTTTGACTTTGTGAAAGAATTGTTCCTTCTGGTTTATTACTTTCTTCATAAACAACATCTAAATTTACTCCATTTTCATCACAGAATCTTCTAATTGAAGATACTGAATAACCTTCTGCCTCAAAATCTGGATATACTCTATATATTTTTGGTATAACTAAAGTTATAGAATCATCTTTACCTAATTTTTCTCCTGCTTTTACATCTTGTGAAATAATTGTATTTTCTTTGACATTATCACTTTCTGGAACTTCTTTTTCTTCGATAGCCACTTTTATTCCATAAACTTCTAATTCAGCTTGAATTTTATAATAGTTCTTACCAGTATAATCTTCTACTTCTATTTTCTTTGTACCTGATGAAACAATTAAAGTTACTTTAGTTCCTTTTTTTACAGATCTTTTTGCCTCTGGATCTGTTTTAATAACTCTACCTTCTTCTATTTCATCACTTTCTTCTTTTTTAGTTTTAGTAGCCACATCTAAACCTTTATCTTCCAAATATTTTTCCGCTTTTTCCACAGTCATATCTGAAACATCTGGAACAACTACTGATTTATTATTCATTATTTTAGGGAAAATCAATGTAAAGAAAATTATTAAAGCTATTAAAGCTGTTATAATTCCACCAACAATCCAAATTGCTTTATTGATTTTTTTATTTTCTTTTTCATCTTCTTTAGTATTTTCGCTTCGTCTATTTTTAGTTTCTACTATTTCTTCTTTTTCATCATAATTATTTTCTGGATATTTATATATAACTTTCTTTTCTGCTTTTCTATCATCATCTAAAACAGTCATTAAGTCATCATGCATTTCTTCTGCTGAATCGTATCTGTTTTTAGGATTTTTAGCAGTTGATTTTAAAATAACATTTTCTACACTTTGTGGTATAGACTGATCCATTTCACACACACTTGGAAGTTTATCACGCATTTGTTTAATTGCAATTTCAACTGCACTATCGCCTTTAAATGGAACTTTTCCTGTAACAAGCTCATACATTAAAATTCCTAAAGAATAAATATCTGATTTTGTTGTTGAGCCATTACCATTTGCTTGTTCTGGTGGCATATAGTAAACAGATCCCATAACACTATTAGTTTGTGTCATTTCATTACTATTTAGTGCCATTGCAATTCCAAAGTCAGTTATTTTTACTCTTCCATCTTCCAAAATCATAACATTTTGGGGTTTGATATCTCTATGAATTATATAACTCTCATGGGCATGAGTAATAGCTGAAGTAAGCTGTAACATAATATCTACTACTTCTGGTAAAGTAAGAGCTCCTCTTTTTTTAATTAAACTCTTAAGTGTTTTTCCATCAACATACTCCATAACTATAAAGTATCTACCATCATCTTCTCCTACATCATACATTTCAACAATGTTAGGATGGCTAAGTGAACTTGCGGCAATTGCTTCTCTTTGAAAACGTCTTACAAATTTTTCATCATCAGCAAGGTCGCCTCTTAAAATTTTAACAGCAACCATACGATCTAAAATAACATCATGAGCTAAATAAACATTAGCCATTCCACCTTCACCAATGGTTCTAATTATTTCATAACGATCGTTAATTCTTTGCCCTTTAGCAATCATCATCTTACCCCTCCTTTATTCAAATAAGCAATTGATATATTATCGGTTCCACCACGATTATTACTTTTATAAATTAATTTTTGTAATTTTTCGTCAATGGTTAAATCGCTTGATAATACTTTAGCAACTTGTTCATCATCTAACATATTAGTAAGTCCATCACTACATAAGAAAATTCCATCAACATCAGTTTCAACATCAAAAATATCCATTTCTACAGTCATATTAGCACCAAGTGCACGCATAAGAACATTTTTTCTTGGATGATCTTTTGCTTCTTCTTCAGTAAGTTCTCCAGATTTTACAAGTAAATTTACTAATGTATGATCATAAGTGATTTTATGTAGTTTATCATTTTTAAAAACATAGCCTGATGAATCACCAATATTACCAAATAACAAGAAATCTTTTGTTAAAACTGCAAGTACTACAGTTGTTCCCATTCCTGAGCTTTCAGGGTGCTCAGCTGTATATTTATATATAGAAACATTTGCTTCACTCACAATATCTTTAAGAAAGGCAATAGCATCTTCTTTATTCCCTACACTACTAATCGCACTAAATCTTTTTTCAATATGCGAAATTGCTATTGAAGAAGCAATTTCTCCTCCAGTATGACCTCCCATGCCATCACATACAGCAAGTAAATACTCACCTGATGCATTTTTCATTACTGTAACACAATCTTCATTATGGTCTCTTATCTTTCCTGGATCTGTTAAAAAAGAATACTCTTCTTTCATTATTTTCCCTCCTCATAATTTGCTCTAAGCTGACCACAAGCAGCTGTTACCTCAGAGCCAAATTCTTTCCTTATTGTTACGTTTATTTTATTCTTCTTTAGTATATCATAAAATTCTAAAATAGTCTTTTTCTCGCTTTTTTTAAATTCCAAATGACTAGTTTCATTATATGGGATTAAATTTACGTATGCATTCATTCCCCTAAGTAATTTTGCAAGTTCTAAAGCACATTTTGAACTATCATTTATTCCATTTAGCAAAATATACTCAAAAGTTACTCTTCTATTGGTTACTTCAATATATTCTTTTACAGCTTTAATTAACAAATCAATACTATATACTTTATTTATTGGCATTAATTTATTTCTGATTTTATCATTAGGAGCATGAAGCGAAATTGCTAAATTAACTTGAAGGCCTTCATTCATAAACTCTTCTATTTTAGGTACAATTCCGCAAGTTGAAACTGTAATGTGTCTAGCTCCAATATCAATTCCCTTTCCACTATTAATTATTTTAATAAATTTCATTACATTATCATAATTATCAAATGGTTCTCCAATCCCCATAAGTACAACATGAGATATACGTACTTCTAAATCATCTTCTATTGCTAAAATTTGTGAAGTCATTTCTTCTGGAAGTAAATTTCTTCTTTTTTTAAGCCTTCCACTCTCACAAAATGCACAATTCATATTACATCCAACTTCAGTTGATATACATAAACTTTGTCCATAATCATGAAGCATTAAAACGGCCTCGACTTTTTCACCATCTTCTAATTTAAATAGATATTTATATACGTCTTTACCACTTTGCCTTTTTATAATTTCTGGTTTAAAAATAGTAAAATCTTTTTTTAACATACTAATTGTATTTTTATTAATATTAGACATCTTATCAAAATCATTTACTCGTTTTTTATAAAGCCATTCATAAACCTGAATAGCCTTAAATTTTTTTTCACCATTTTCTAAAAAATAATTTTCTAAATCTTCTAGTGTTTTACCATAAATATTCATGAAGCTTCACCTTTAATAATTATACCATTAAATAAGAAAAAATAATAGAATACTCTATTATTTAACTAAGAAAATTAATACATTATACATATTTTTTATTTATAATTAATTTTATAAGAAAATAAAAAAAGCTGAATAAATTCAACTTTCTTAACTAAAATACATATTGCATCAATACACACATAATCATAAAGGCAATACCTAATACAGCAGTTAAACGTGTAATAAATAATTCGCCCCCACGTTCTTTACGATTTTGGAATAAATCATCATTACCACCAGATATAATACTACTTGCCCCTGCTGATTTACCACTTTGTAATAATACAATAGCAATGATTAAAATAGAAATAATTATTAATGCGATTTTCATGGACTTTCCTCCTGACTTATTTAATTTACCATAAAATAAGGGAAAAATCAACTTGTTTTCTTATTTTTAGCGATAGCTATAGTGTAATTAGATAAATCCATATTTTTTATAAGTTCGCTATACTCTTTAATACTTAATCCTTTAATAATATCATAAACATCATATACAACTTTTCCATATTTACAAACATCTTCTTCTATTTTATTGTTTGTACCAGTGACTTGTTCATTCATTAAAATCAGATTACTTAGTGTACTTTTCTTTAATAGTTCTAAATCACTTTCTTCTATAGACAGATCACCCAATTCATTTTGAATTTTTCTTAATGTTTCTGTTGCATTTTTAACTTCACCATAAATTCCAAATATTATATGGTCATCTATATCTATAATTTCTGATCCTAGTTGTCCTAGTAGTTCTCCACTTCTAAGCCCCTCATCATTAAATAATGATAAACTTCCTAATTTTAAAATAAATAAACATTTTAAATAATGATTAATTTTATATAAATCCATATTTAATTTTTTCTTATTTATTTTATAGGCTAAATAGAAAACCTCATTTGTAATTGGCATGTTTGCTTCTTCATATTCCCTAGCAACACTATCTGGTTCATCATATTTTAATTTTAATCCTCGTTTATTAGAAGAATAATTTCTTTTTGAGAAATTATTTTTAACAATTTCTAGTGTATCTACAGGATCGACATTTCCTGTTATTACTAATATCATATTTGCAGGATTATAAAATGTTTTATAGCACATTTCTATATCTTCTTTTGATATTGCTTCAATACTAGGAAATGTTCCAATTATTGGGAACATGTATGGATTCTCATGAAAACAGTTTTTCATAGCTGTATCAAAAGCCATATTTATAGGATTATCAAAATTAGATCTCGCCTCTTCTAAAATAATTGGTTTTTCTTTTTCCACTTTTGTTTTAGTAAATGTTGGTGTCGCCACATAATCTAATAGAAAATTTAAGTTTTCTTCAAAATTAGTAGGTCCTTGAAAAATATATTTAGTTTTTTCTTTATAAGTAAAGGCATTATTATATGTTCCTGATTTATTGAAAAAGTTAAAAACATTTTCTCCTTTTCTATCAAACATTTTGTGTTCAAGAAAATGAGCTACCCCTGGAGGACAATCATAAATCTCTTCACTTCCTTCAGGAATAAAACTTATATCTTTCCCACCGAATAAGGTAGTATAAGAAACAGATATTCCATTTCTTTTTAAAGGTGCGATAAAAATTCTAAGACCGTTTTCTAAAGTTTCTTCATAAACTTTAGTATCTAATTTTTTAAATGTCTTAATCTCCATTTTTATCACCCCTTAAAACATAAATTGTATCTAAATGTATTTTTTTAGCAAAATTCATGATATCTTCTTTTGTAACTTCACTAATTTTTTTCTTTCTAATTTCCATACTATCTTTTTCAAAAAAATATGTACCTGCATAATCTGCTAAAACAGGAGCTGGATAATCTTCATTCTCTGTTATAACATTAATATAGCACTTTTTAGATTGTTCAATTAATTTATCATCAAAGTCTCCATCTTTCATCTTTTGAACACATTTTTTAGCAATACTTATTACTTTTTTAATATTTCTACTATCTATTCCCGATTTAATTTGGAAAAAGTTTGATCTGGCATCACCTGTTGTATAAATGTAATAGCACAAAGAGCGTTTGCCTCTTACTTCATCAAATAACAATGAATCAGTTCCGCCACCTAAAATACTACCATACATATATGAAACGTATTGTCTTTCAAATGGTGTTAAATTTTCTGTTTTAAATCCCATATCTAGTTTACTTTGTGAAAAATCAGATGGCTCAATTACCGTTTTTATTCTTGATCTTATTTTACTATGATTTATTTTAAAATCTTTTACTGTATCATCATTTATTTTTCTTTTTATTTTAGAATCTAGAACGGATAAAACCTCGTCTTTATCAATATCTCCTATAATAAAAATTTCTAAATCATAATTTTTTAAAACTTTTTTATAGAAACTATAAAGATTTTTTTCATTAATTTTCTCTAATACATTTAATTCTTCTGCTGCTGTATAACTATAAAAATCTTTTTTACCCATTTCTTCTTTTAATCTCAAATGACTATAAAGTTCTGGATTATCTTTCAAACTAATAAGTTCTTCTTTATATAATTTTTTTGTCATTTCAAAAATTTCTTTGTCAAATCCACCATTTGAAGTTAATGGATTAAAAAATTGTTTTAGTGCAAAAGAAATGCTTTTTTTATTCATTCCTTTTTTAGTATATTTTTCATTAATAAAAGATACACTTAAATTAAATACATTGTATTTGCCCCACTGTTGTTTTCCAGCTCTCATTCTTAAATCATACATATTAGCACATGCTTTTGCAAACTCTATTCTATTTGGATAATCTTTTGTTACATAAAGTGTTACCATTTCTAAAAGTTCTAAGCAAACTGTACTTTTCTTATCTCTTGGTCCAACATAATTTAAAACCATATTAACTGTTCTAAATTTATCTGTTTTTATAAGGTGTAAATTATAACCATCACGCTTAATTTTTTCATACTTCATCTTATCTACTCCATTTCTATTTTACATCTATTTGCATTATTCCCACTTATAATCTAAGTTATGCTTTATTATAAATAAATTTTCAAATTAACAATCAAAAACATACATATCTTATACTTACATCACCCTTATGATTAGTATATCATAAAAAGATAAAACTTATATCTTTTCATGATGTTTTTTAATTAATAAGTTTATAGGTCATGAAATTTATTTCTTTAATTATTACATTCTCATTCTTACTAATATATATTAAAAAAACACTAAAATTTTAGTGTGTTTTCAAATCAAAGATTTTTAAATTCTTATAAATAAGGTTTTAAAAATTTACCAGTATAACTTTTTTCTTCTTTTATAAGTTCCTCTGGAGTTCCAGCAAATACAATGTTACCACCTTCATCGCCGCCTTCAGGTCCTAGATCAATAATATGGTCTGCAACTTTAATAACATCTAAGTTATGTTCTATTACAAGTACTGTATCACCATTATCAACAATACGATTTAAAATTACTAGTAACTTTTTAATATCATCACTATGTAGCCCAGTTGTAGGTTCATCTAAAATAAATAAACTTTTTCCTGTTGGTTTTTTTTGAAGTTCTTTAGCAAGTTTAACACGTGCTGCTTCTCCTCCTGATAAAGTAGGTGCGCTTTGACCTAATTTAATATAAGAAAGCCCAACATCCATAAGCATCTGTAATTTATTTTTAACTTTAGGAACGTTTTCAAAAAATTCTAAAGCATCTTCTACTCTCATTTCTAAAACATCATAAATGCTTTTTCCTTTATACTTTACTTGAAGAGTTTCACTATTATATCTAGTCCCATGACATACTTCACATGGAACATAAACATCTGGAAGAAAATGCATTTCTATTTTTTTAACACCATCTCCACAGCATGCCTCACATCTTCCACCTTTTACATTAAATGAAAATCTACCTTTGTCATATCCTCTCATTTTTGCTTCTTTAGTTTCAGTAAAAACATCTCTTATATCATCAAAAACAGATGTATATGTAGCTGGATTACTTCTAGGTGTTCTTCCTATTGGAGTTTGTGAAATATCAATTACTTTATCGATATTTTCTAACCCTTTTATTTCTTTAAATTTTCCTGGTTTTTCTTTTGAACGATATAAATTATTAGCAATAGCTTTATATAATATTTCATTGACTAATGTACTTTTACCACTTCCAGAAACTCCAGTAACACAAATAAATTTTCCTAATGGAAATTTAACTTTAATATTTTTTAAATTATTTTCTTTAGCACCAACTATCTCTATTTGTTTTTTATTTCCTTTTCTTCTTGTTGTTGGTAATTCTATTTTTTCTTTACCAGTTAAATATTTTCCAGTTAAACTTTTTTCATTTTTCATAACTTCTTCTGGAGTACCTTCAGCAACAATTTTGCCTCCATGTTCTCCTGCTTTAGGTCCAATATCTACTAAATAATCAGCAGCAAGCATTGTATCAGTATCGTGTTCTACAACAATTAAGGTATTACCTAAATCTCTCATTTCCAAAAGAGAATTTATTAACTTTTGATTATCTCTTTGGTGAAGACCTATTGATGGTTCATCTAAAACATATAAAACACCAGTTAACCTTGATCCAATTTGAGTGGCAAGTCTAATACGTTGTGCTTCCCCTCCTGATAATGTTCCCGCTTCTCTAGAAAGTGTTAAATACTCAAGACCTACATTAATTAGGAATGAAAGTCTCGAATCAATTTCTTTTAAAATTAATCTTGAAATATCTTCTTCCTGTTTCGTTAATTTTAAGCTACTTAAAAACTCTTTTAATTTACCTATGCTTAAATCGGTCGCTTGTGCAATATTTTTATTACCTACCAATACTGATAAAACACCTTTACTAAGTCTTGTTCCATTACATGTTTCACATTTAAGTTCAGTCATGTAGTTTTCGATCCACTCTCTAATCCATGTACTTTTACTTTCAATATATCTTCTTTCTAAATTAGTAATTAATCCCTCAAAATAATCTTTTTTATTTCTTGTATTTCCTGTTTTTGAAGTATAATTAAACGTCATAATATCTGGTGATCCATAAAAGATTATATCTAAATCTTTTCTAGATAATTCTTTTATAGGTTTATCCATATCAATATCATAATAATTACAAGTAGTCTCTAATTCTGTATAAGTTATATTGTTAATATCTGTAACATTTATAACTTTAATAGCACCCTCATTAATACTTAAATCTTTATCTGGTATAACTAAATCTTCATCAATTTTATATTTTACTCCTAGTCCTTTACAATCTGGGCAAGCACCATAAGGGGCGTTAAATGAAAAGATTCTTGGTTCTAATTCAGGCATTGAAAAATCACAGTGAGGACATGCATAGTTTTCACTTAAAATCATTTTTTCTCCGCCTATTACATCAATAACCACTTTTCCTTTTGATAATTTTACTGAGGTTTCCATAGATTCATAAAGTCTGCTTCTAATATCATCTTTAATAATTAATCTGTCAACAACTACCTCAATATTATGTTTTTTGTTTTTTTCTAAAATAATTTCTTCAGATAAATCATATTCATTACCATCAATAATAGCTCTTACAAAACCATCTTTTCTTAAATCATCGATCAAATCTTTATGTGTTCCCTTTTCACCATATACTACTGGAGATAAAACTCTAATTTTAGTATTTTCTTCTAATACCAAAACATCATTAACCATCTCTTCTACACTTTGTGACGAAATTGGAATATTGTGCTTTGGACAATAAACAGTTCCTATACGAGCATATAAAAGTCTTAAATAATCATATATTTCTGTCACTGTACCTACTGTACTTCGTGGATTTTTATTAGTTGTTTTTTGATCAATACTAATAGAAGGAGATAGTCCCTCGATACTATCAACATCTGGTTTTTCAGAGCCTCCTAAAAACTGTCTTGCATAAGCGCTTAAACTTTCTACATATCTTCTTTGACCTTCTGCATAAATAGTATCAAATGCTAATGAGCTTTTACCACTTCCAGAAACGCCTGTCATAACAATTAACTTATCTTTTGGTAAAGTTATGTCTATATTTTTTAAATTATTTTCTCTTGCACCTTTGATAATTATTTCATTCATATCTTCGCCCTCCTTTAAAATCTAAAATTTTTTCTTGCACTATCTAGTTTTTCTGTTTCAAATAAAAGTTTTTCTTCATCTGTTAAATTAAAATGTTCTATAAACCTTAATTGTCTATCTTCGGTTGTTGCTAGCATATATTCAATAATTTCCTCACGAGTCAATACTCTAATTATATCTATTCCTTCACTAACAAACATATCGTAATAGCCAAAATATTCATCATCTTGTTTTTTTATTTGTCCGAATCCTCTTACAACGGCAACTTCTATTTCTTCAGTTTGTGAATCAAAATATCTTAAACAGTCTTCTAAGTTTTTACAAAAGTGAAACCCATTTCCTCTATTTCCCCATGAGATTGGACCATTTACTAAATAAAGTTGTCCAACTTCAAATGTATAACCATATCTGTTTTTTAATCCTTTTAAAAACACTTTAAAACCATACTGTTCCACAAATACCACCCTGCTTGTATGAATTATTATACCACGTTTTTTACTTTTTAAAACAATTATCTAAAGTATAACACGCGAACAAATTTTCGTCAATAAAAAACTCATTTAATGAGTTTTTATTGATAATATTTTCCATATTGGAATAATTTTTTCTTTTTCAATTTTTTTTCTATTCTATCTTGAAGTTTTTTAGCTGTACCTGTTTGAATATTATTTTCTTCACTTAATTGATCTACTAAAATAGCATATATACCATATTTTTTAGCACCTACTATATCGGTAATCATTTGATCTCCGATTGCTGCTACACCTTTTTTATTGCATTTTAATAAATGTAAAATACGTTCATAGGCTTTTAATGCTGGTTTACCTGCATCAGACAAATATAATACATCTAATATTTTAGCGATTGGAACTACTCTTCTATCACTATTATTAGACATTAAAATAATGTTAAAAGCGTCATCTTTTAATCTAGTAATTAATTTTTCTATTTCTTTTGTTACTGTCAATTCGTCAACATATGCAATTGTATTATCAATATCGAATATTAAATTGGTAATCCCTTTTTCCTTTAACAAATTATAATCTATATCTAATACACTTTTTACATACATGTCAGGAATTATGTAATTAATATGCTTTTTATTACCAAACATTATTTTCATAAATGTTTCTGTCATAAGTAAATGCTTTACTGCCATTTTTACCACCAATATTATTATACAGAATAATAAATATATAAGCAATAAACAAAAAAACTCTTTACAGAGTTCTTTATAGTTTTAAAGCTAATCTTTTGATTTTATCATATCTTTTTTTAATAATTGACTGTGGTATAGTTGTTAAATAAACTAAAGCTGATGAATTTTTATTAATAGGTTCTGTTAATATTGTATACAATCCGATTCTATTAGCTCCAGCAATATCAGTAATCATTTGATCGCCTATAAAAGCCGTATTATCTTTATTACCACCAATAATAGTAAGTGCCTGCTTATAAGCTTTCGCAAATGGTTTACTTGCATGTGAAATAAATGGAACATCTAGTTTTCTAGCTACTCTACCTACAATAATTTCGGGATTATTAGAAACTAAACAAATGTTACAGCCAAGTGTTTTTAAATAACTAAATAATTTACATACTTCTTCAGAAATATTCGCACTACAAGCTGGAACTATAGTATTATCAATATCAAATATATAATTAAAGTAACCATTCATAATTAATTCATCAAAATCAATAGATAAAATATTTTCTACTTCTTCACATGGTGTAATATCTTCTATCATTTGATTTTCGCCACGCATAATTTGCAAAAAAGAATATGTTACAACAATGCTTTTATGAACCATCCTTTTCATAATAGACACACCCTTTCTTGCCCTCATAATTCATTATCATTGTTAACAGTTTATTTAAAACTATACAGAAATATTAATTATTTACTTTTTTATCTAAAATTTCTTTTTTTAATTTATCGTATTCTTCTTTAGTAATTGCTTTTTCATCATATAATTTTTTTAGTTTTTCAAGTTCATCAATATAACCTGTTCCTTTAACATTTATATCAAAATTTACTCCTACATAATAAATTATTGATAAAATTCCGGCAATAGTTGCAAAAATAAGGAAAATAATTGACCAAACTAATAAATGAGTTTTATACTTTTCTAATTCTGAATCGCTCATTTTAGAAAAATCAATCATTCTAGATCCACCAATTAAAAGTGGAATCCCTATTATTGCACCTATTATAGAAAGACACCATAGTCCTCCGCAAACCATAGCTACAATACCTGAAACTTTTAATAATGTTTTATCTTTCATAATACACACTTCCTTTCGTTATTCTTTTACTAACTATTCAATTATATTCTATTTTAAAACTTCTTTTCTAGATAAATTTAATCTACCTTTTTTATCATATCCAAGTGATTTAACTAAAATTTCATCTCCGACTTTTACTATATCGCTTGGTTTTTCTACTCTTTTACTATCTAATTGTGAAACATGAACCATACCTTCACATCCTGGCCACAATTCAACAAAACAACCAAAATCTTCAACTTTGACAACTTTACCAGTATAAACTACATCAGGTTCTACTTCCTTAACTGTATCTTTTATCATATTAGCAGTTGTTTCAATCACCTCTTTATTTGTATGATAAATAATTACTCTACCACTATCCTCTAAATCTACTTTAACAGCGTTTATATCATTTACACTATTAACATGACTTGCTTCTAAAATAATTTTCGTAATCATTTCTCCACCTTTACCAATAACATCCTTAATCTTATCTGGATTAATCATAAATGTCATTGTTTTTGGTGCATATTCACTAACTTCCTGTCTTGGTTCTTTTATTGTACTAGTAATTACATCTAATACCTTAAGTCTTGCTTTTTTGGCTTCCTCTAATGCTTCTTTTAAAATATCTTTAGTAACGCCTTTTATTTTAATATCCATTTGAAGGGCACATATACCATTAGATGTACCTGCTACTTTAAAGTCCATATCTCCTAAATGATCTTCCATTCCTTGTATATCAGTTAAAATAGTATAATCATTACCTTCTGTAATAAGTCCCATTGCAATTCCTGCAACTGGAGCTTTTATTGGTACTCCTGCAGCCATTAAACTCATACATCCTGCACATATACTTGCTTGAGATGATGAACCATTACTCTCTAATATTTCAGATACAACTCTGATTGTATAAGGAAATTCCTCTTCAGATGGAATAACTTGTAGTAATGCTTTTTCTCCTAAAGCACCATGACCAACTTCTCTTCTTCCAGGAGCTCCATATCTTCCAGTTTCACCAACTGAAAATTGTGGGAAGTTATAATGAAGCATAAATCTTTTACTATCATCTAACCCTAAGCCATCTAAAATTTGATGTTCTCCTAAAGCGCCTAATGTTGTAATTGATAAGCTTTGAGTTTGACCTCTTGTAAATAATGCAGAGCCATGTGTTCTTGGAAGTAAATCAATATCTGCAGAAAGTGGTCTTATTTCATCCATTGCTCTACCATCTGGCCTAATATGTTCTTTAACAACAATTTTTCTAAATTCGTCATATTCAATTTGTTCTAAAATTAACTTAACTTTAATAATTAATTCATCAAGTTCTTCCTTTTCTAAATCTGAATATTTTTCCTCTATTTTATTTATTACTTCTTCTTTTACTTTATCTCTGGCTTCCATTGATTCTAATTTACCAATAACCTTTAAACCTTCATAAATTCCATTAGTAGCCAAATCTCTTACTTCTTTTTCTAAATCTTCTGGAATATCTAATACATCATATTCCATTTTTTCTTCTCCTATTTCAGCAATAATTTTCTTTTGGAATTCAGTTAATTCTTTAACTGCATCATGACCAAACATTAATGCTTCTAACATATCTTCTTCATTAGCTTCTTTAGCACTTGATTCAACCATATTAATTGAATCAAATGTTCCTGCAACAGTTAGATCAATATCAGATTTTTCTATTTCAGAAGTAGTCGGATTAATAACAAACTTTCCATCTACTCTTCCAACTTTTACACCTGCGACTGGTCCATCAAATGGAATTTTACTAATTGCAGTTGCTAAAGAAGATCCAAATAAGGCAGTTAGCTCTGGTGAATTATCTTGATCTACTGATAAAACTGTATTTACAATTTGAACCTCATTTCTAAATTTTTCTGGGAATAAAGGTCTCATTGGTCTATCAATCATACGAGCAGCTAATGTTGCATTTTCTGTAGGTCTTCCTTCTCTTTTAATAAATCCACCTGGTATTTTACCTACTGAATATAATTTTTCTTGGTATAAAACCATAAGTGGAAAAAAGTCAGATAGTACATTTGCATTTTTACTAACTACAACTGTTGTTAAAACTACTGTATCTCCATATCTTACTAATACTGAACCATTTGCTTGTTTAGCAAGTTCGCCTGTTTCAACTACTAATTTTCTTCCTCTAAAATCTAATTCAAATACTTTTTTCATTTTCTTCCTCCAAATAAAAGACACTCAAAAAGAGTGCCTACCTATCATAATTATTTTCTTAAACCTAAGCTTTTTACGATTTCACGATATCTAGTAACATCTTTTTCTTTTAAGTAGTTAAGTAAACTTCTTCTGTGTCCTACTTTTTTAAGAAGTCCTCTTCTAGAATGGAAATCATGTGAATGTTCTTTTAAATGTTCTGTAAGTTCTTTAATTTCTTCTGTAAGAATTGCAATTTGAACTTCAGCAGAACCTGTATCATTCTTACCTCTAGCATACTTTTTAACGATAGAATCTTTTTGTTCTTTAGTTAATGCCATATTTTTTTCCTCCTTTATATAATATGCGGCTTAATCCTAGATAAAAATCGGAGACTTTCAAATCCAAGAATAAGTTCATTAATAATATACACTAAATTGGAAAAATATGCAAGTACTTATAAAGTAAACATCTATTACTTGTCACATTCTTCACTTTTTATAAAAATATCTGAAGAAATAACCTCTATCCCATTTTTGATCAATAACTCTGCCGTTTTTCCATTACCATCTATTTTCTTTCCTGAAAATGTCCCATCATATATTTTTCCTTTCCCACAAGATGGACTTCTAGATTTTAAAATTGCTTTTTTAATATTAAATTTTTTTGCTAGTTTTAATACTTCTTCCGCCCCTTTATCAAATTCTTTAGTAACATCTTTTCCTTTATCTGTTATAACTTTATCATTAATATTTTCAGCTGGATCTCTTGGTGTACTAAGTCCACCTAATTGTTCTGGGCAAACTAAAATAACATCATTATTTTTTATAAGTTCAATAATTTTCTCATTCTCGTTATTGCCCCCATTATATTTACAATCTACTCCAGCAAGGCATGCACTCACTAAAATCTTTTCTTTTTCCATACATCTTTCTCCTTAAAATTATTATACCTTAATATTAAAAAAACAAAAAGATGAATTAATCATCTTTTTAGGCAAATAGTTTTAAAACTAAAAATATTACTAAAATATAAATAACTGTTGCTGATAAATAAATATAACCATATTTATTTTCATCTTTTGGACCAATAAATCTAATTCCTTTTACAATATATACAAAGTTAAGAAGTGAACCTAACATAAATACCACCAATGCTAATGAAAGATTAATAAGTGATAGTATTGTTGCTAATGCTAATGAGCTTGAAATTATAATTGATGCCACTGCATAAAGTGAGTATATTGATTGATAATGTGATTTCCCTTTAAATAACTTATTCACTAAATATAATATTCCTGAATAAGCAAATGTAAGTCCAAATGTTACAATTGCTGTTGCAAGAAAAATTTGTATATAAGGTATTTCTACTGAAACTGTTCCAAGTAAATAACTACTAGAACTTCCTCCAAGCATAAGCATATTTACAAGTTCGTATGATCCTTTTGAAATTCCCATAGCAAACAAACCAGATAAAATACTTAATACTCCTGTTAAAATTAAAGAAACACCAAAAAATTCTTTTTTAGCACATGCTTTCATAGTATCGATTGGCTTTATGAACATTCCCTTAAATATGTTTAATAATTTACCAACTAATTCATTATTTTGAAATACTGTGTTTTCCATTTCTTTTTGGCAATCACAAGGTTTACCATCTTTTAATGCTTTTCCGCAATTTATACAAAATTTCGCCATATATATCTACCTCCTTAATACTTTGAAAAATATGAACTCATACTTGAAATATCTATTAGTTTAAAATTATCTTTAAAATAATCAAATGTAAAATACATAATATCGTCTGATTCTTTGGTTTTTACCTTTTCCTCTCCTAAGAAACTATAATTAAGCGTATATTCATAATCTACATCTACTGTTACATATAGATATCCATCTGGTGTTACTTTAATATTTTCTATATCAACATCTATAACTTTAAACTTTGTCAAACTATCACTAAGATAATCTACAAAATGATTATATGATTCTTCAAATGATTCTAAATTTGCAACTCCATAATTGTAGTCTTTTTTTACGTCATCAAATGTTTTATCTTTAATAGCGTCCTCATATAATTTCTCTATTATATTTGGAAAATCTTTTTCAAGTTTATTTTCTATAGCACCCTCTAATTTTAAATTTGTTAAGTTATTAACCCCTACACTACTAACTTTAACATCTTCTTCTAGCTTTAATTTGTTTTTTAAATTAATGGTTACGTTGTATTTACCAGCAAACAATTCTGGTATTACATAAGTATCATATTCGGCGTCTTTTTCATTTTTTAAATACTTCTTATCTACTTTAATCCCTTCTAATGAAAGAACTGAATCTTTTGGAACATTAAATTTATTATTCTCTATTATCATAGAACTTTCGTTACTAATTTTCCAATCGTTAAAGAAAAAATATTTTTTTGATTTTTCTTTAATTAATGAAATAGTTTCACTTGATACTTTATTACTACCTTTTTTAGTATAGTTAATAGTAACAAGAGCATTAAGTCCATCAGCTGATTCAACTTCATCTACAACTGAATAATTAATTATATTGTCCTTTTTTCCATCGTATACCTTTTCAAAAAGTTTCTTATTAGTAAATCCACTATTTTTAACGTCCAAATATTTATATAATTCATCAGCATTTTTATCTTTTAAAGCAACAAAATATCCCTCTGCAATTTTAGATGGTGTAAATTTAGCAGAGCATATTCCAAAGAATGCAATAATTAAAACACACAAAATAACTGAAATACTAATTATAATTTTTGTTTTTTTAGTCATTGGTTTTTTAGTATTATTTAATGGACCAATAACTTTAATCTTAGGTCTATCATCTATAATTTTACTACCGCATTCGGCACAAAACTTAGCATTTTTTACATTCTTAATTCCACATTCTGGGCAAAACATTTTTTACCTCCTTAAAGATGAACATATTATGTCTATCTGTTTTCATTATAGCATATTAAATTTAAAAAACAAATAATACTGGATATAATAAAAACTCACAAATGTGAGTTAATAAAATACTATGTAAAGTGCTGAAACGTCATCGTATAACTGTAATCGAGGAAAGCTACTACAATTAACATCTTTAGATTCCATTCTTCTTATATGTTTATAACAATGTGCTAATCCCTGGTTATTAATAATCGCATATAAATCTTTATCTTTAATCATAAGATATGTTTTATATGCATAAAAGCCATCAGTACAAATAATCGCTGAAATTACATCATTATAGTCATATTCCTTATATACAACATCTTCTTCATTCAATGGCTTATCTTTAATTGCTGGATAACCGCCCATAGTATTAACTTTATTACGTGTTTCAGATAAAAGTTCATGAAATTTCTTCTTAAGTTCTAATGAATTTATATTTTTATCTCCACAAAGTAGTTTTACTTTTTTCAAAATATTATTTTCTACTTTATCCATTCTTGGATCTTCTACTAATTCAATTTTTTTTGTTTGTACTAAACATTTTGCATTACCAACAATTAAAATTTCTACTTTTAAATTTTTTTGTCTGATAATTGCTATAGTAGCTGATGGAACTTCCATACTAGAAAATGTTTTTTTAAAAATACTTGAAGCAGATTTAATCGTTTGATTTAAAGAATTTAAAAGAGTTCCATGAATAATATTTTTTTTAAGTTCTCTTTTTAAAACGTTTACATACCATTTCGTAGTTTTTGCATTTTTATCGTTTATACTACTTTGTCCATCTATAACAAAAGCAAAATCTTTACCATAACAGATAACATCCTCATTTACTTTATCCATAGACTTACATAATTTATCAGTTATTCTCATATAGCATCACTTTCACTTTCATTTGATTTTTATCACTTGTATATATTGCAAGTGGTTTATCATTATCATCAATGTACAAAATATCTTCATCGTATGCTTTATTTATTTTTTGACCATTTATTATTTTTCTTTTCATTTCATCGTTAACTCTAATTGTTTTTAAATTTAAAGCATCTTTTATACTAATAATAGAATAATTGTTATTCTCTATTTCATCAATACTATAAGTATCTTCTAAATTAAAAGAACCTTGTTTACTTCTAACTAAATTACTCATAGTTCCGATAACATTTAAGTCAGATAAAATGTCTCTTATAAGACTTCTAATATAAGTTCCCTTACTTACTAAACATTTAAAAACAAATTTATTTTCGTTAAATTCCAAAAGTTCTATATCAAATATTGTAACTTCTTTTTTAGGCAAAACAACATCTTCACCATTTCTAGCGTATTCATATAATTTTTTACCGTTTACTTTTACTGCAGAATATTTTGGAACTTCTTGCGTATAAGTTTTTTTATAGCTTTTTATTACACGTTCCAACTTTTCTTTTTTAACAATTTGTTTTTTTTCTTCTAAAACATTTCCTGTAATATCTAAAGTATCAGTAAAAATGCCTAATGTAACTTCTGCAATATACTCCTTAGTTTTACTTGTTAATAGTTCATTTAATTTAGTTGCTTTTCCTATACAAATTACTAGAACACCTGTAGCCAGTGGATCTAATGTGCCATTATGCCCCACTTTTTTTATTTGCAACAGCTTAGATATTCTATTAACAATATCTCTACTAGTAACATCTTTAGGTTTATTCACTAATAAAATTCCATTTTTCATACAATAACCTCTTTAATAATTATATAATAGTCCAAAAATTTTAGCAAGAAAAAAACAATGGTAAATCTTTCTAACTAAGTTCTTTTAAAATTATAGATAAATAATTTCACAAAAAAAGAAAATAACTTAATAGCTATTTTCTAATTTCATATGTTGTTCCTTCTCTACCATCTTTAATAACAACATTTTCTTTCAATAGAATATCTCTTATTTGATCTGCAAGTTCATAGTTTTTATTTTCTTTCGCCTCAGCTCTTTCAGCAATCTTCTTTTCAATGAATGCTTTAAAAACTTCATCTATTTCCTCTTCATTAAGTAAATTAAGGCTTAAAACTTCATCAAAATCTTCAATTAGATAAAGTTTACTTTTTCCATTTAAGTCTGATTTTAAAACATCATATATACACGTTAAGCATAAAGATGTGTTTAAGTCATTACTTAAAGCATCTTTGAACTTATTTTGAAATTTTTTTATTTCATTTTCTTCTATTTCGCCATCATTTTCAATATTTCTAATTTTATTTATTAATTTATTATAAGCATCTCTTGCATTTCCTAAATTATCGAAACTAAAAACTAATTGTTTTCTATAATGGGAACCTAAGCACATATATCTAAAAACAATAGGATCATAACCTTTACTTATTAAAGTATCAACAGTTAAAAAATCTCCTTTTGATTTACTCATCTTGCCACTTTGATCATTTAAATGTTCAGTATGAAACCAGTAATTACACCATTTATGACCTAAATAAGCTTCTGATTGTGCGATTTCATTTGTATGATGAGGAAAAATATTATCAACACCACCACAATGAATATCTAAATATTCTCCTAAATTTTTAATTGAAATAGCAGAACATTCAATATGCCACCCAGGGTATCCAATTCCGAAAGGACTTTCCCATTTTAATTCCTGATCATCGAATTTAGATTTGGTAAACCATAAAACAAAATCTGCTTGATTTTTTTTCCTTTTATCTTCTTCAACACCATCTCTAACTCCAACAACCATTTCATCTTCTTTATGATTAGTTAATGCATAATAATCTTCTAATTTTGTAATATCAAAATAAATATTACCATTAGATTTGTATGCATAACCTTTTTCAAGTAAAGTTTCTACCATTTTTATATATTCATCTATACATGTTGTTGCTGGTACTACAATATCTGGTTTTCTTATATTTAGTTTTTCACAATCTTCAAAAAAGGCATCAGTATATTTTTTAGCAATATCTAATACTGTTTTATTTTCTCTTTTAGCGCCTTTAAGCATTTTGTCATCGCCACTATCTGAATCGCTAGTAAGATGTCCAACATCAGTTATATTCATACATCTCTTAACATTATAACCTAAATATTTAAGTGATTTTTCTAAAATATCTTCAGATATATAATTGCGCATATTTCCAATATGGGCATAATGATATACTGTTGGTCCACAAGTATATAATGTAACTTCTTCTTTATTAAAAGGAATAAATTCTTCTTCTGTTTTAGTTAATGTATTATATAATTTCATAGTTTCACCCTCTTTGCTTATTATAACATAATATATGAAAAAGAAAAGGACTTAATGTCCTTATTTTACTACTTAAAATACTATTTATTTAGGAATTAATTATATATGGATTATCCGCAGTACCTTTACCACTTAAATTTATACTTTCTGATAAATAAAGAACTGGTAAAACTTTTGTATAATCACTAGCATAAGCCATAATGCACCACTTTTATATCCTGAACTAACATATTCAGCATATCCAATCAATTATATATTATTTTTTCAATAAAACAGTTAAAAAGAAAAACCATATGAGTTTTCTAAACTTACTTTACAACTGAAAGACCTGAAGAAATGCCTAAACTATTTTCACCAAAATCTACAAATCTAGCATTTAAATCTGGATTTGAACTAAGAGAACTAAATTTACCTCTTCCTTCTATAGATAAATTCACATTACCTCCAGCTACTTGCTGTCTAATAGTATTTAAATCTTCTTCTGTTAAACTAATACCGCTATCTATAATTTCATTTCCTTCATTATCAATCATTGTTATTTGATTAACTGATTCTTCTTTCATTTCTACTAAACTTCCATCTTCTGCAATTCCTGCAACATAAGATTCGCTTGGTACAGATGTAATTAAATTCCAACCATTTTGGTTTGATAAATTTGCACATACTTGTGGAATAACAGTTCCTACAACCTCATTTCCAATTATATGTGTAATTCCATCTTTTCCACAGTTTTTTTCTTCATATTCACTTAAATTAAATAATGCTTTTTTACATTCGTTTTCATCTCTTGCATTTAATACAGTATTATATCGGTCTTGAAGGCCATACAATATTTCTTTATCAGTAGCACCTAAAACCATATCAGAAAGTTTTATATCATTTGGATGAGAAACGAGCATATAAGAAATTGCTAATGCTGAATTTTCAACTGCAATATCATTTACGTTGCTTGGAACAGTATAACCATCATTTTGAAGGCCTGAAATAAACTCTTCATTTACTGATACACCATTACTAGCTTCATCCATAAGTCCCATTAATGGAATATTTGCTGCAGCTGTATCACTAAGACTAGTTTTTGAAGTTTTATAATTTTCATCTTCACTTTCAACAACTGACATCAAGTTTTCTATATAACCTTTACAAGCTAAATAATCTTCATATGTAATTAATGATTCTACATTACTCTCATTTAAATCTACATTCTCACTTAAATTTGTTCCAACATTTTCTATTGTATTACCACTTTCATTAGCAAGTTTACTAGTAACTTCACTTATTGTTAAAGTATTTTGTTCAGTTGGTTCATCTACAGTATTCACTCCTCCTTGTGGAATCAAAGCTAATACTGTTATCAAAAGTGCTGATGGAATAGCTATTTTAGCAAATTTTGCTGTTCTATTTAAAACAGTTTTTCTTTCTTTTTTATCTTCATTCACAGGCACTGGATTAACTGCAGATTCTTCAATAACTGGAAGCTCTTGTTCTTCAGTATTTTCATCATACAATGAAGCAATTGCAGCCTCTTTATCTTCTTCCATATCAGGTAAATTTCCACTATCTTCTTTTTCATTAGTTTCTGGAACATCTGTTTTTTCTTCTTTTAATACAGTAACATATTTTCCTAATAATTCATTTGATTCAATATAATTTGCAAATTCTGGATTTTCTAAAGAAATCCTATCATAATTCTCGCTTATTAATTCTCCAATAATTTTATCAATATCATATCCAGGATTGTTATATGGTAATAAATCTCTAGTAGTTGAAAGACTATAAGTCCAAATAGCTAAATCTGGATTAATATCTTCATAATTTTCTGCAGGATTATTACTATTAAGTCTAAGATTTAAAAAATCCTTCATTGCATTATTAGCATCTTCCCTATTTTTTATTTCTAAATTATTTGAATTAATAAAATTTTTAAAATCAGCCATAAAAATATCATTTATTTGTCTTACCGAACTATATGCCATATTTTTTCCTCTTTCCTTTATCATTAAACATTTCAATCATAGCATGCTTATTATTGACAAGTCAATTTGAATTATGTCTTATTTACACGAATTTAAATTAATTTTACAAAATTTATTGCATAAAATTTACTAATGTGGTATCATTAGAACTGCAGAAGTCAAAAGGACCCTTAGCTCAGTTGGTTAGAGCATCCGGCTCATAACCGGACGGTCGATGGTTCGAATCCATCAGGGTCCACCATCTATTTGCGGGTGTGGCGAAATTGGTAGACGCACTAGACTTAGGATCTAGCGCCTTACGGCATGGGGGTTCAAGTCCCTTC